>CAZRKQ010000060.1:0-16224 GCA_964600755.1 uncultured Thiotrichaceae bacterium | reverse complement strand
CTGGTCAAACGCTTTGACGTCACCACCCTGGGCTTCCGCCATGACCTTCGTCAGCGCCGCCGTCAGCGTCGTCTTGCCATGGTCAACGTGACCAATTGTGCCCACGTTTACGTGGGGTTTGGTTCTCTCAAATTTTTCCTTAGACACTGTTGATTACCTCGTAAAACTTGTTGTTCTGTTATCAGGCAGACCTGGTGTTAATTACCGCATCTGCAATGGCCTGCGGAGCTTCTGCGTATTTCTCAAATTCCATTGAATAAGTTGCTCGGCCCTGGGTAGCTGAACGCAAGGCTGTTGCATATCCAAACATCTCTGACAGCGGCACCTCGGCACGAATAATCTTGCCGGCCGGCGCATCCTCCATACCATGAACAATGCCACGACGCCTGTTCAGGTCTCCCATGACATCACCCATGTAATCTTCCGGCGTCACCACTTCAACGCTCATCACAGGCTCCAGTATCGCCGGGCTGGCTTTTAGCGCACCCTCTCTGAAGCCCATCGAACCCGCAATCTTGAATGCCATTTCACTCGAATCGACATCATGATACGAGCCGTCATATAAAGTTACCCTGACGTCCTCTATCGGGTAGCCTGCCAGCACACCATTCTGCATTTGTTCCCGGATGCCTTTATCGACAGCCGGGATATATTCTTTCGGTACCGAACCGCCAGCGATTTCATTGACGAATTCATAGCCAGCGCCCGGTTCTTGCGGCTCAATGCGCAGGTAGACATGACCATACTGACCTCGACCACCCGACTGGCGTACAAACTTGGATTCCTGTTGAACCGACTTGCGCAGCGATTCACGATAGGCAACCTGCGGATTACCCACATTCGCCTCAACACTGAATTCACGCTTCAAGCGATCAACAATAATTTCCAGATGCAGCTCACCCATCCCGGAAATAATGGTCTGGCCTGATTCTTCATCTGTCCTGACGCGGAATGACGGGTCTTCCTGGGCCAGTTTGCTCAGTGCGATACCCATCTTCTCCTGGTCAGCCTTGGTTTTCGGCTCTACCGCAACTGAAATCACGGGGTCCGGGAACTCCATGCGCTCAAGCGTAATCTGGTGATTCGGATCACACAGTGTATCGCCAGTTGTTACATCTTTAAGGCCAATAGCGGCAGCAATGTCTCCAGCACACACTTCCTTGATTTCTTCACGGCTGTTTGAATGCATCTGCACAATTCGTCCGATACGCTCTTTCTTGCCTTTGACCGAGTTATACACGGTGTCACCCGAGTTCAATACACCTGAATAAACACGGAAAAAGGTCAGGTTGCCTACAAACGGGTCAGTTGCGATCTTGAAACCCAACGCAGCAAATGGCTCATCATCGGATGAATGCCTGGTTGCCGTGGAACCGTCCTCCAGCACGCCCTGGATTGCCGGAACATCAATGGGCGAAGGCATATACTCAATCACGGCATCCAGCATTGCCTGTACACCCTTGTTCTTGAATGCCGAACCGCAAAACGCAGGAACAATCTCGTTTGCCAGCGTGCGTATGCGAATACCCTTCTTGATACCTTCTATGTCCAGGTTACCCTGTTCCAGGTACTGGTCCATCAGCTCTTCGCTAGCTTCAGCAGCGGCTTCGATCAACTGCTCACGCATCATACCGCACTGGTCGAGCAGATCAGCAGGTATTTCACGCTCTTCGAAGGTCGCGCCCATGTCATTTTCGTTCCAGTAAATCGCTTTCATGCGAATCAGGTCGACGATGCCTTCAAATTTCTCTTCTGCGCCAATAGCTACCTGCATAGGTATCGGGTTTGAGCCAAGTCGCGATTTTATCTGCTCAACCACGCGCAAAAAGTCAGCGCCTGCGCGATCCATCTTGTTGACGAATGCCATGCGCGGTACATGATACTTGTTAGCCTGGCGCCAAACCGTTTCAGACTGTGGTTCAACACCGCCAACGGCACAGAACACTGCAACCGCCCCATCAAGCACCCTCAATGAGCGTTCCACTTCAATAGTGAAGTCAACGTGTCCCGGCGTATCAATAATATTGATACGATGCTCGGGATATTGATGTTCCATGCCTTTCCAGAAACAGGTTGTAGCCGCGGAAGTAATGGTAATACCACGCTCCTGCTCCTGTTCCATCCAGTCCATGGTGGCAGCACCATCATGCACTTCGCCTATTTTGTGCGAAATGCCTGTATAAAACAGAACCCGCTCAGTTGTGGTCGTTTTACCCGCATCAATATGCGCCATTATGCCGATATTGCGATAGCGCTCTATTGGGGTTTTTCGGGCCACTGCTACACTCTATAGAACTACTGACTGCTACCAGCGGAAGTGCGCAAATGCCTTGTTGGCTTCAGCCATACGGTGAGTATCTTCACGTTTTTTCACAGCACTGCCACGGTTCTCTGACGCATCCATCAGCTCACCAGCAAGTTTCAGCTGCATTGATTTTTCGCCACGCTTGCGCGCTGCATCGATAATCCAGCGCATAGCCAGTGTGACACGACGCTCTGCGCGTACTTCAACAGGGACCTGATAGGTTGCGCCGCCAACACGGCGTGACTTCACCTCAACCATCGGGCTGACGTTTTCAAGCGCCTGGTCAAGCACTTCAAGGGACTCACCCTTGGCTTTCTGACTGATTGAATCGAGCGCGTTATACATGATGGCTTCTGCAGTGGACTTTTTGCCACTATGCATGATCATGTTGACGAATTTGGTAATCTGGGTGCTGCCGAACTTTGGATCAGGCAGGATTTCGCGCTTCGAGACTTCTCTTCTTCTTGACATAGCTAATCTACCTCTTAACCCTTAGGCCTTTTAACACCGTACTTGGAGCGACCCTGTTTACGATTATCAACACCCTGGGTATCCAGCGAACCGCGCACAACGTGATAACGAACACCAGGCAAGTCCTTTACACGACCGCCACGAATCAGCACCACGGAGTGTTCTTGCAGGTTATGGCCTTCACCACCAATGTAACTGCTAACCTCGAAGCCGTTAGTCAGGCGCACACGGGCGACCTTACGCATTGCCGAGTTAGGTTTTTTAGGCGTCGTGGTATACACGCGCGTACAAACACCACGCTTTTGTGGCGATGCTTCAAGTGCAGGCACATTACTTTTGGCACGCTTGCTCTTTCGAGGTTTACGTACCAACTGGTTAACTGTTGTCATCTGACATTTTCTCCAAACCCGCATCAGACGGGCATCAGGGAGGTTTCCCCTGGCTCAAAATAAACAGCAGGCCCCATAGGGCCTGCCAAAAGAGGCGCAATTCTATGCCCCGCACCTAGCTCTGTCAAGCTACGAGCCGGTCTAGCGTGCTTAAAAACAAAAACCGCCCTGCGATATTGTCGCAGGGCGGCTTATTCACAGATCAAGTGCCGAATCAGGCGTCCTGTTGTGCCTGGGTCTCGGTTTGCTCGGCAGAACCCGCTGCTGAATCCGTGTTTCCAGCCGCCTCCGCCTGTTCCTCTGTAGCCTCATCAATCGCCGCCGCTGCCGCTTCTACCGCTGCAGCTTCTGCCGCCATTTCTTCTTCAGTATGGAAAGCCTCATCCAGTGCTGCAGTACGGAGACGGCGACGCTCTTCATGATAGGCCAGACCTGTTCCGGCAGGAATCAGTCGACCAACAATGACATTTTCCTTCAATCCACGCAGGCTGTCGCTGCTGCCACGGACTGCGGCTTCTGTCAGCACCCGGGTGGTTTCCTGGAACGAAGCTGCCGAGATAAATGACTCGGTTACCAGTGATCCCTTGGTAATACCCAGCAGAATCTGCTCATAATTAGCAGGTTCTTTACCCATGGCCTTGATCTTTTCGCTATCTTCGACAACACTGGAGCGCTCAACGATTTCACCCTTGAGATAACGTGAATCGGCGCCATCGATGATTTCAACCTTACGCAGCATCTGGCGGATAACCACTTCGATGTGCTTGTCGTTGATTTTCACACCCTGTAAACGATACACGTCCTGAATTTCCTTGACCAGGTACTCGGATAAGGTCTCAGTACCCAGCAGGCGCAAAATATCATGTGGGTTCAGCTCGCCGTCGGCAATAACTTCACCCTGCTCAACATGCTCACCTTCAAACACATTGATATGGCGCCACTTCGGAATCAGTGATTCAATGGTCTCGTTATTTTCCCTGGTAATAATCAGGCGCTGTTTACCCTTGGTTTCCTTGCCGAAGCTCACCGTACCTGTTGTTTCGGCCATAATGGCTGGCTCTTTTGGTTTGCGGGCTTCAAACAGGTCGGCGACGCGTGGCAGACCACCGGTGATATCACGGGTTTTACTCGATTCCTGAGGAATACGCGCGACCACGTCGCCAATCGACACATCGCTACCGTCCTCGATATTGATAATTGCACCGGAAGGCAGGAAGTAACGAGCCGGAATTTCGGTACCGGCGATGCTAAGCTCTTCTCCCTTGTCGTCAACCAGCGTGATCAACGGGCGCATGTCCTTGCCGGCGCTTGGGCGCTGCTTCGGATCGATGACCACAACGGAAGACAAACCGGTGATTTCGTCGGTTTCCTTCTGAACACTGACGCCTTCAGAGAACTCAGAGAATTTAACCTTACCGGCCACCTCGGTGATAATCGGGTGGGTATGCGGGTCCCAGGTTGCAACAATCTGGCCTGATTCGACCTCTCCGCCTTCAGCCACGGAAATCACGGCACCATAAGGCACTTTGTAACGTTCACGCTCACGGTTATGCTCGTCAATAACGCCAAGCTCGCCCGAACGTGATACCGCAACCAGGTTGCCATTACCCTGCTCAACAACCTTGATGTGATGTAAACGAACAGAACCCTTGTTTTTCACCACAATATTACTGGCTGAAGCCGCACGACTCGCTGCACCACCAATGTGGAAAGTACGCATGGTCAGCTGTGTACCCGGCTCACCAATCGACTGCGCCGCTATTACACCGATAGCCTCACCCTTGTTTACAATGTGTCCACGAGCGAGGTCACGACCGTAACAGCTGGCGCAAATACCGTGCGTGTTTTCACAGGTAATTACAGAACGCACCAGCATTTCATCAACGCCGAGGCCCTCGAGCTGTTCAACCCATTGCTCATCGAGGAATGTGCCGGCAGGAATAACCACTTCATCGGTACCGGCACGCTTGACGTCGACTGCAACCACACGGCCAAGCACCAGCTCATTCAGAGGCATGACGACGTCGCCACCTTCAATGATAGGCTGCATCAACAATCCGTTTTCGGTACCGCAATCTTCATTAACAACCACCAGGTCCTGCGCCACATCGACCAGTCGACGTGTCAGATAACCCGAGTTTGCTGTTTTCAACGCGGTATCGGCGAGGCCTTTACGTGCACCATGAGTTGAGATGAAGTACTGCAGTACATTCAAGCCTTCACGGAAGTTGGCTGTAATCGGTGTCTCGATGATCGAACCATCCGGCTTTGCCATCAAGCCGCGCATTCCGGCAAGCTGACGAATCTGGGCTGCAGAACCACGCGCACCAGAGTCAGCCATGATAAAGATGTTATTAAACGAGGTCTGTTTTACCTTCTTACCATCAGCGTCTTTAACTTCCTCGGTACCCAGCTTGTCCATCATCGCCTTGGCTACTGCGTCGTTGGCGTGGGACCAGATATCCACAACCTTGTTGTAACGTTCGCCGTTGGTGACCAGGCCGGAAGTGTACTGATCCTGAATTTCCTTAACTTCGGCTTCAGCAGAAGCAAGAATTGATTCTTTCTCTTCAGGAATAACCATGTCATTGATCGCAATGGAGACGCCCGCTTTAGTTGAATACCGGAAACCGGTATACATCAGCTGGTCCGCAAAAATAACCGTCTCTTTTAAACCAACCTGGCGATAACATGCATTGATCAGATTTGAGATGGCTTTCTTGTTCAGGTCACAGTTAACCAGTTCAAATGGCAGACCTTCGGGCAGAATCTCAGACAGCAACGCACGGCCTACCGTTGTATCGGCAATGACATAGCGCTCAACCGGAATACCGTCATCATCAAACACAACTTCGCGTACACGTGCCTTACATTTTGCCTGCAGATGTGCAGCACCACTTTCACGTGCACGATGCACTTCATCAATATCAGCAAACATCATGCCTTCGCCTGTGGCATTGATTGATTCACGCGTCATGTAGTAAAGGCCAAGCACGATATCCTGCGACGGTACAATAATCGGCTCACCTGAAGCAGGCGACAGAATATTGTTTGTTGACATCATCAATGCGCGTGTTTCAAGTTGCGCCTCGATAGACAGTGGTACATGCACCGCCATCTGGTCCCCGTCAAAGTCAGCGTTGAATGCTGTACACACTAACGGATGCAGCTGAATCGCCTTGCCTTCAATCAATACCGGCTCAAATGCCTGTATACCCAGACGGTGCAATGTTGGCGCACGGTTGAGCATGACCGGATGCTCACGAATAACCTGCTCCAGGATATCCCAGACTTCGCTGCCTTCTTTTTCAACCAGCTTTTTCGCGGCCTTGATCGTTGTGGCCAGGCCACGACGCAACAGTTTATTGAAGATGAACGGCTTGAACAGTTCAAGTGACATCTTTTTGGGCAAACCACATTGGTGCAGTTTCAATGTTGGTCCCACCACAATCACCGAACGACCAGAGTAATCAACACGTTTACCCAGCAAATTCTGACGGAAGCGGCCCTGTTTACCCTTAATCATGTCTGCCAGTGACTTCAGCGGACGCTTGTTGGTACCGGTAATAGCACGGCCGCGACGACCGTTATCCAGCAAGGCATCAACTGACTCCTGCAGCATACGTTTTTCGTTACGCACGATAATGTCAGGTGCATACAGTTCAAGCAGGCGGCGTAAGCGATTGTTTCGGTTTATCACACGACGGTACAGATCGTTAAGATCAGAGGTCGCGAAACGACCACCGTCGAGAGGTACCAGCGGTCGCAGATCCGGCGGCAGCACAGGCAGCACGGTCATAATCATCCATTCCGGGCGGTTACCTGATGACTGGAATGACTCAACCAGCTTCAAGCGTTTGGCCAGTCTTTTCAGCTTGGTTTCTGACTTGGTTGCACCCATATCTTCGCGAATCTGGATAGCTTCATGATCCAGGTTGATGCTGGTGAGCATTTCATAAATTGCTTCAGCACCCATGCGCGCATCGAACTCGTCGCCATGCTCTTCAATGGCTTCGAGATAAGTCTCGTCGGTCAGCAACTGACCTTTTTCCAGCGTGGTCAAACCTGGATCGATAACAACAAATGCTTCGAAATACAAAATGCGCTCGATCTCACGCAATGTCATATCCAGCAACAGGCCGATACGTGACGGCAGCGACTTCAGGAACCAGATATGCGCAACCGGACTGGCCAGGTCAATATGACCCATGCGCTCACGGCGAACTTTTGACTGTGTTACTTCAACGCCGCACTTCTCACAAACGACGCCACGGTGCTTGAGTCGTTTGTACTTTCCGCACAGACATTCGTAATCCTTCACTGGGCCAAAAATCTTGGCACAGAACAAACCGTCACGTTCCGGCTTGAAGGTACGATAGTTAATAGTTTCAGGTTTCTTTACCTCACCGAATGACCATGAATGGATCAACTGCGGCGATGGCAGACTGATTCGAATTGAATCAAAGTCTTCTTCTGAACTCTGTTGCTTTATGAGCTTGAGTAGATCTTTCAAGGCTCTTACTCCTGATGCATGATCTGTTTAATACGTTATAAGGAAATCGGGACCAATTAGTCCTGTTCCTGCGCTAATTCAATGTTAAGACCAAGGGCACGAATTTCCTTGAGTAATACATTGAATGATTCCGGCATACCCGGTTCCATACGATGGTCACCATCAACGATGTTCTTGTACATCTTGTTACGGCCAGCAACATCATCCGATTTAACGGTGAGCATTTCCTGCAAAGTGTAGGCAGCGCCATAAGCTTCGAGCGCCCACACCTCCATTTCACCGAAACGCTGACCACCGAATTGTGCTTTTCCGCCCAGCGGCTGCTGGGTAACAAGACTGTATGGACCGGTTGAGCGTGCATGCATCTTGTCATCGATAAGATGGTTAAGCTTGAGCATGTACTTGTAACCAATCGTTACAGCACGTTCAAATGCTTCACCTGTGCGGCCGTCGTACAATGTGGTCTGCCCTGATATCGGCAAATTGGCCAACTCAAGCATACGATGGATTTCGGATTCTTCGGCGCCATCGAATACCGGCGTTGCCATGGGCACGCCATCGCGAAGGTTGCCGGCCAGCTCGATCAACTCTTTTTCATCGAGAGATCGCAGGTCAACTTTCTTCTCGGCGTGGTTGTAGACCTGGTCAAGGAACTTGCGAATTTCGGTAATCTTGGCCTGTTGATCCAGCATCTTGCCAATCTCGTCACCCAGTCCTTTGGCAGCCCAGCCCAGATGAGTCTCTAGAATCTGGCCTACGTTCATACGTGAAGGCACACCTAATGGATTGAGTACGATATCAACCGGGGTACCATCTTCAGTATGCGGCATATCTTCTACAGGCACGATCATCGATACCACACCCTTGTTACCATGGCGGCCGGCCATCTTGTCACCAGGCTGCATGCGACGTTTAACAGCCATATAAACCTTGACCATCTTGAGCACACCAGGCGCAAGGTCATCACCCGCAGTAAGCTTGCCTTTCTTCTCATCGAACAGCTCATCCAGGCGCTTGCGTTGTTCTTTCAACTGCTTGGCAAGCATTTCCATCTGTTCATTTGCCTGTTCGTTCTTGAGACGAATCTCGGCCCATTTTTTACGCTCGAGCTCTTCAAGATATGACTTGGTGATCTTGGCACCCGCTTTTAACCCCTTCGGACCGCCAGCTGCCTGCTTGTTAACCATCAGGTGTTCCATACGATCATACAGGTCCTCTTCGATAATGTGCCATTGGGCATCAACATCTTTCTTGACCTGTGCAATTTCCATTTCTTCGATTTCGAGCGCACGTTTATCTTTTTCTACACCATCACGGGTAAACACCTGCACGCCAATAACAGTACCTTCCATACCGGAAGGAACTCGTAATGAAGTATCTTTAACATCAGATGCCTTTTCGCCGAAAATCGCGCGCAACAGTTTTTCTTCTGCTGTCAGCTGGGTTTCACCTTTAGGTGTTACCTTACCGACAAGAATGTCATTTGGTTTAACTTCTGCACCCACATATACCACACCAGACTCATCCAGCTTTGAAAGCAGGCCTTCGCTGACGTTTGGAATATCTGCAGTTATTTCTTCAGAACCAAGCTTGGTGTCTCGTGCAACACATGACATCTCTTCAATATGAATCGTGGTGTAGCGGTCTTCTTCAACCACTCGTTCTGAAATCAGAATCGAATCTTCGAAGTTGTAACCGTTCCATGGCATGAATGCGACCAGCATGTTCTGGCCCAGTGCAAGCTCACCCATATCTGTTGACGGCCCGTCTGCAATTGCATCACCCCTTGCCACTGAATCACCCACTATAACCAGTGGACGTTGATTCATACAGGTGTTCTGGTTTGACCGCGTATACTTGGTTAAACCATAAATATCCACGCCGGCACTATCACCCGTTGCTTCATCATCATTCACACGAATCACGATTCGACCGGCATCAACCGACTCAACAGTACCGCCACGACGTGCGATGACAGATGAACCAGAATCAAGCGCAACAGTGCGTTCCATGCCGGTACCCACTAATGGCTTCTGTGCACGTAACGTAGGCACCGCCTGGCGCTGCATGTTTGAACCCATCAAGGCGCGGTTTGCATCGTCATGCTCAAGAAACGGGATCAATGACGCAGCAACAGAGACAATCTGTTTTGGCGATACATCCATATACTCAACCTGGTCAGGAGATGACAGGGTGAATTCATTGCCATGGCGGCATGAAACAAGCTCATCAACCAGCTTGCCTTTGTTATCAAGCGTGGCATTTGCCTGCGCAATAACGAAATTACTTTCTTCTATCGCAGACAGGTATTCGATGTCCGCTGTCGCCTTGCTATTAACAACCTTGCGATACGGTGTTTCAAGAAAACCATATTCATTGGTACGAGCATATACAGACAGTGAATTAATCAGGCCAATGTTGGGCCCTTCAGGCGTTTCAATAGGGCAAACACGGCCATAATGTGTCGGATGTACATCACGCACTTCGAAGCCCGCACGTTCACGCGTCAAGCCACCCGGTCCAAGTGCAGATACGCGGCGCTTGTGCGTTACTTCTGACAGCGGATTGTTCTGGTCCATAAACTGGGACAACTGGCTTGAACCGAAGAACTCCTTCATTGAGGCAGCAACAGGTTTTGCATTGATCAAATCCTGCGGCATCAGCTCGTCCTGTTCCGCTGTTGTCAAACGTTCTTTAACTGCACGCTCAACACGAACAAGGCCTACACGGAACGTGTTTTCTGCCATCTCACCAACACAGCGGATACGACGGTTGCCGAGGTGGTCAATATCATCAACGATGCCTTTGCCGTTGCGAATGTTTATTAATTCAGTAAGTACCGCCAGGACATCTTCCTGGTTTAAAGTACCACCACGTTCATCATCGTTAATACCCAGTCGGCGATTGAATTTCATCCGACCAACTGCAGAAAGATCGTATCGATCAGCGGTAAAGAACAGATTATTGAACAGGTTTTCTGCCGCATCCTTTGTCGGCGGCTCACCTGGACGCATCATGCGATAGATTTCGATCTGTGCTTCCAGCTGAGTTGTAGTCGGGTCCAGTCTCAGTGTATTGGAGATGAACGGCCCGACTTCAAGATCATTGGTATAGATAACCTTGAACGACTTGACCTTATGCTCCTGCAGCTGCGCAACCAGCTCTTCGGTAAACTCGGCATTGGCTGGCGCAATAATCTCGCCGGTATCCGTGTCGATAATATCGTGAGCCAGGACCTTGCCATTCAGGTAGTCCAGGGTTGCATTAAGCTTCTTGATTTTTTTACTTTCGAGCTGCTTGATATGACGCATTGTGACACGGCGTCCTGCTTCAACGATAACTTCCTTACCGGACTTGATATCGAAAGTTGTGGTCTCACCACGCAAACGTTCGGGCACCAGGTCAAAGCTGACTCCGTCTTTTGTAAAGGTGAATTCAATGGTGTCAAAGAACGTATCCAGGATCTGCTCATTGCTGAAGCCAAGCGAACGCAGCAATATTGTTGCCGGTAATTTACGGCGGCGGTCAATACGAACGAACACGCTGTCTTTTGGATCAAATTCGAAATCAAGCCAGGAACCGCGATAAGGAATAACGCGAGCAGAATATAGAATCTTGCCTGATGAGTGAGTCTTGCCCTTGTCGTGATCGAACAGTACGCCCGGTGAGCGATGCAACTGCGACACTATGACACGCTCGGTTCCATTAATTACAAAGGTACCATTGTCTGTCATCAGCGGCATTTCACCCATGTAGACTTCCTGTTCCTTTACAGTCTTGGGTGTGGTCTTCTTCTTTGCCTCCTTGTCGTATATCGCAAGGCGCATGGTTACGCGCAGGGGTGCTGCATAGGTTAATCCACGCAGCTGACACTCCTTGACATCAAATACCGGTTTTCCCAGTGTGTAATTAACGTATTGCAGTTCCACATGCCCGGAATAACTGACAATCGGAAATACAGATGTGAATGCACCATGCAGGCCTGCCTCAGATCGTTCTTTTTGAGGCACATCAGCCTGCAAAAAGCCCTTGAATGAATCAAGCTGCATGGAAAGCAAGTAAGGCACCTCCAGAATAGGTGGACGTTTACCGAAATCCTTACGGATGCGTTTTTTCTCGGTAAAAGAATATGCCATCAGAAATCCTCTATTGCGCGTGTAACATTAAAAAACCGGAATCCCTTTTCAGGTTTTCCATCACTGACGAGTTGCTATGCACAACTCATCAGCAGAGTATTTGTCTCAGCGTTTATCGCTGGAAACAGGAAAAGGCCGGAAGCCCGTTTGTTTTAAAAACAAAGGCCACCAGCCTGTCCTGTAGCTGAGAATCCAGCTTCAGCGCCCTGTCTACTTGAGTTCGACAGATGCGCCAGCTTCTTCAAGTTGCTTCTTGAGTTCTTCAGCTTCGTCTTTGGAAGCAGCTTCCTTAATAGTTGCAGGTGCACCTTCAACTGTATCTTTAGCGTCTTTCAGACCCTGGCCTGTGATAGCGCGTACTGCTTTAATAACAGCAACCTTGTTATCACCAATACCAGCAAGGACAACATCAAACTCGTCCTTTTCTGCAGCAGCAGCACCGCCAGCATCAGCAGCGGCAGCAGGAGCTGCAGCAACTGCAGCAGCAGCAGATACACCAAATTTTTCTTCCATAGCGGAAATCAGATCTACGACTTCCATTACAGACATGTTGGAAATGGTTTCCAGAATTTCGTCTTGTGAAACAGCCACGATTCTTCTCCAGATTTAAAAGTTAATTAATTGCAAAGTAGCGTTGGTTTCTACGCACTCGCCTGTTTTTGGTCACGTACTGCAGCCACAGTGCGAACAAGTTTCGCGTGTGGCTCATTCATAGTACGTACGAATTTCTCGATCGGCGCTTTCATCACTGCCATGAGCAAGCTCAGTGCCTGTTCACGGTTAGGCAGTTTAGCCAAACGGTCGATCTGTTCAGCCGGCAAAACTTCGCCGCCAATTGAAATAATCTTGGCGATAAGTTTGTCGTGCTCTTTGGAGAAATCCTTAACGAGTCGAGCAGCTGCACCTGGATCTTCCTGTGAAAAGGCCATGATCAAGGGGCCTACCAGTGAATCCTGCATGCACTCGAAATCGGTACCATCAACAGCACGCTTTACCAGCGAATTCTTGATCACGCGCAGATAGACACCTTCATTACGTGCCTTGGCACGTAATTCGGTCATCTCGTCTACACTAAGACCACGGTATTCAGCAGCAACTGCTGAATGCGCGCTGGCAGCGATTGTAGATACCTCAGCGACAATTGACTTCTTGTCTTCAAGATTTAGTGCCACTTTAGCTCTCCAGTTAAGCTCAGGCTGTTCCCCAGAAATTTAAAAATTGCGGAACGTCCTCAGCCAAGTTAACAAGCCATATCGATAAAATATGACTCACCATACGGCGACTCTGATACCAGAGCTTCACCATCTGCGCAGGAAATTAAGCATTTCGGCATAACCGAAACACACCTGCGGTCTTTGACGTCACCGAAAACTCGGCTGTCAAATCGTCGGAATAACCAGCAATGCCGATCACTCCGAATTCTTCAATTTTCGATCGCGGTATATGGAGATACCGCCATCTTTTGATAACTCGCTATCAAAAGATGAAGCAAAAGAAAAATCACTCTTTTTCTTTTGCGCACCCGGACAGGCCATGGACGGCCTGTTCTGGGCTTAGTCCAGACTGGTCTGATCGATTGCAATACCCGGACCCATGGTCGAGGAAACAGCAATCTTCTTCAGGTAAACGCCTTTGGTCGCTGTCGGCTTGGCTTTGACCAGGGCGGCGAGCAAACCTTCGATGTTTTCTTTCAATGCAGCCACATCAAATTTCACCGTCCCTACAGAGCAATGAATAATGCCTGCTTTATCTGCACGGTAACGAACCTGGCCAGATTTTGCGTTTTTCACAGCAGTTGCGACATCAGGCGTCACCGTACCCACCTTGGGGTTTGGCATTAAACCACGTGGCCCCAGAATCTGGCCAAGAGCACCAACGACACGCATCGCATCAGGCGAAGCAATAACCACATCAAAACTGAAATCGCCCTTCTTGACCTGATCAGCCAGGTCGTCCATACCGATAAGGTCTGCGCCTGCGGCCTCTGCTGCCTTGGCATTTTCACCTTCGGTGAAAACGGCTACGCGAACTTCTTTACCGGTACCATTTGGTAGCACGGTAGCACCGCGAACAACCTGATCGCTTTTCTTGGGATCAATACCGAGATTTACACTGATATCCACTGATTCATTGAACTTGACAGTGGACAGTTCCTTGACCAGCGTTAATGCCTCTTCGATCGGATACTGCTTGTCGCTGTCAATTTTCTCGCGTATTGCTTTGAATCTTTTACTCAGCCTGGCCATTAGTTCACACCCTCTGTTTCGATACCCATGCTGCGCGCTGTGCCCGCGATGGTACGTACTGCAGCATCCATATCAGCTGCTGTCAGGTCTGGCATCTTGGTGTTTGCTATTTCTTCCAGCTGCGCGCGGTTGACCTTGCCCACCTTATTCAGATGCGGCTCACCGCTACCACTCTTGATACCGGCAGCCTTTTTCAGAAGAATTGCGGCAGGTGGAGTTTTGGTGATAAAGGTGAAGCTTTTATCGCTGTAAACAGTGATAACCACAGGAACTGGTAGACCTTTTTCCATGCTCTGCGTGCTAGCATTAAATGCCTTGCAGAATTCCATGATATTGACGCCGTGCTGACCCAGCGCAGGACCAACAGGCGGACTTGGATTCGCATCACCAGCGCCGACCTGCAGCTTGATATATGCGTCAACTTTCTTAGCCATATTATTAAACTCCCGGGTGCAAACGCCTGGCTCTTATGTCCCGGCTCCCCGTCTTAAAAAAAAGGTTCTAGGTTCTAGGTTTTAGGTTCTGGGAACCCGGTATTATACTGGAAACCTAGAACCTGGTTCCCAGTACCTGTCAAAAAGGCTCTGCCTTTTTGACTAGCCTTTTTCGACCTGGCCGAATTCCAGCTCTACCGGAGTAGAACGGCCAAATATCAACACGGCCACCTTCAGGCGGCTATGTTCGTAATTTACTTCCTCGACAACGCCGGTGAAGTCGTTGAATGGACCATCAGTCACACGTACAACCTCACCTGGTTCATACAGAACCTTGGGCTTCGGTTTTTCTGCACCTTCCTGAATTGCCCCAAGAATTTGTTGTGCTTCCTTGTCTGAGATTGGCGCAGGCCTGTCCTTGGTTCCGCCGATAAAACCCATAACCTTGGGCACATCTTTTACCAGGTGCCATGTCTCATCTGTCATTTCCATCTGCACCAGCACGTAACCTGGAAAAAATTTTCTTTCTGATTTACGCTTGGCACCATCCCTGACCTCTACGACTTCTTCCGTCGGAATCAGGATTTCACCAAAGCTGTCCTGCATTCCTGCCAGGGCAATATGTTCTTCCATCGACTCTCTTACCTTGGCCTCAAAGCCGGAATAGGCATGTACTACGTACCAACGCTTACTCACTGCTAGCTCCCCCGCCCTGTCAACATCTGCACTGCACTCAACAACATCATGTCAACCAGCCAGAGGAAAATACCCAGTATGATCACGGCCACCACAACCATTAAGGTTGTCTGTACAGTCTCCTGCCTTGTTGGCCAGACGACCTTACGCACCTCTGCCCTGGCTTCTCGACCAAACGACAAAATTGCATGACCAGTGGCTGTTGTAAACGCAATACCGGCAGCCACTATCACCATTCCGACCAGACCCAACACGCGGTAAAGCAAGGATGCGTCTGCGTAGTAATAGAAACCACCAATACCGGCAAGCAGGATCGCAATGGCAATCACCAGCTTGAATGTATCCAATTTGTTCGAAACTTCTGTTTCGGCCTTTGCGACCATGTTGTTTATTGCTACCTGCTGAACCGTTTAAAGTTGGCAGGCCAGGAGGGACTCGAACCCCCAACCTGCGGTTTTGGAGACCGCTGCTCTACCAATTGAGCCACTGGCCTAAATCAAGTATCGAGTAGTCGGCTCAAGGAACCAGCAACGGGCCAACTGTGAGCTGGCCCGCCACCTCATACTCGTTCCTTTGAACTAGCGCCTATTCAATAATCTTACTTACAACGCCGGCACCTACGGTGCGGCCACCTTCACGGATCGCAAAGCGCAAACCCTCTTCCATCGCAATCGGGTTGATCAGGCTTACCGTCATCTTCACGTTATCACCCGGCATCACCATCTCGACGCCTTCCGGCAAATCACAGGCGCCGGTCACGTCCGTGGTACGGAAGTAGAACTGTGGACGGTAGTTATTGAAGAACGGCGTATGACGGCCACCCTCATCCTTCGACAGTACGTACACTTCGCATTCAAACTTGGTATGCGGGTTCACCGATTTCGGCTTGCAGCACACCTGGCCACGCTCGACGTCTTCACGCTTGGTGCCACGCAGCAGCAAGCCAACGTTGTCACCTGCCTGACCTTCGTCAAGCAGCTTGCGGAACATTTCCACACCCGTCACCGTGGTGGTCTGGGTGTCGCGGATACCGA
>CAZRKQ010000059.1:0-11473 GCA_964600755.1 uncultured Thiotrichaceae bacterium | reverse complement strand
GCAAGAATTACCCAGCTCACAGAGCATTTTCAAACACACAAACACGACCATCATTCGCGTCGTGGATTATTACGCATGGTAAATCAGCGCCGCAAATTGCTGGATTATCTCAAGGGTAAGAGCCAGGATCGCTACAAAGATCTTATCTCGAGCCTCGGCTTGCGTAGATAATTAATTAAACAATTCAGGCAATCAAAGATCAGGCATCGGGAAACAGTATCGTGATACCAACAGCAATTAAGAAAACATTTCAGTACGGCGACCACACAGTAACTCTGGAAACAGGTGAGATCGCACGCCAGGCATCTGGTGCAGTCATGGTAAGCGTTGCAGATACCGTAGTATTTGTAACTGCCGTTGCACTCAAGGAATCAGATCCTGGCAAGGATTTCTTCCCGATGACAGTAAATTACCAGGAGCGCACTTATGCTGCGGGTAAAATACCGGGTGGCTTCTTCCGTCGTGAAGGTCGTCCGAGTGAAGCTGAAACGCTGATCTGCCGACTTATTGACCGTCCAATTCGTCCACTCTTTCCCAAGGGATTCAAAAACGATACCCAGATCGTCGCCACCGTTGTCTCCGTGTGTGACGAAATCGATCCTGAAATTCCAGCCATCATTGGCGCCTCAGCCGCATTGGCAATTTCCGGCCTGCCGTTTAACGGCCCACTGGGCGCAGCGCGCGTTGGTTATAAGGATGGTGAGTATTTGCTCAACCCATCAAAAGCAGCACGTGAGACATCAGATCTTGACCTGGTTGTAGCGGGTACAGAACATGCGGTTTTGATGGTTGAGTCTGAAGCCAGAATGCTGCCTGAAGATGTCATGCTCGGTGCCGTGCTGTTTGGCCATGAGCAGATGCAGGTCGCTATTAAGGCAATCAGTGAACTTGCCGCTGAAATTGCTACCCCTTCATGGGATTGGGCAGCGCCTGAAGCTGATCAAGCTCTGGCTGAAAAAGTTGCTGCTACATCAACCGATGCGCTGACTTCGGCCTACCAGATAGCTGACAAGATGCAGCGTCAGGACGCTGTCAAGGCCGCTCGCAGCGCTGCCGTTGAAGCACTGGCCTCTGATGATGAAGGTGGCTGGTGTGAAGCAGACGTGCAGGATGCCTTCGGCAAGCTTGAAAAGAAAATTGTGCGCGGCCGTATTATAGCCGGTGAAAAACGTATTGACGGCCGGACCACCAGTGATGTTCGCCAGATTACGGTACGCACCGGTGTGTTGCCGAGGACACATGGTTCAGCCCTGTTCACCCGCGGTGAGACCCAGGCTCTGGTTGTCACCACGCTGGGTACAGCGCGAGATGCACAGATCATCGATGCGCTGGGTGGCACTTACCGTGAACCGTTCATGCTGCACTACAATTTCCCTCCTTACTGTGTAGGCGAGACCGGTATGGTCGGCAGCCCCAAGCGACGTGAAATCGGCCATGGTCGTCTGGCTAAACGTGGCGTACTTGGAGTTATGCCAACAGAAGAAGAGTTTCCTTACACCATCCGCGTGGTTTCTGAAATCACAGAATCGAATGGTTCAAGTTCCATGGCTTCTGTCTGCGGTACCAGTTTGTCATTAATGGATGCTGGCGTGCCCCTTAAGGCACCTGTTGCCGGTATTGCGATGGGTCTGATCAAGGAAGGTGATGATTTCGCTGTTCTGACAGATATCCTGGGTGATGAAGATCATCTTGGTGATATGGACTTCAAGGTGGCCGGTTCACAAGATGGCATCTGTGCATTGCAAATGGATATCAAGATTGACGGTATTACCCGTGAAATCATGGAACAGGCCCTGGCTCAGGCAAAAGAAGGTCGCCTGTATATTCTCGGCGAAATGAACAAGGTCATATCTGAAACTCGTGAAGAAATGTCACAGTATGCACCACGTTACCTGACATTGAAGATCCATCCTGACAAGATTCGTGATGTCATCGGCAAGGGCGGTGCAGTGATTCGTGCGCTGACAGAAGAAACCGGTGCCATGATCGATATAGATGATGAAGGCAATGTGAAAATTGCCTCCAGTGACCTGGCTGCTGCTGAAGATGCGAAAACCCGTATTGAACAGATTACTTCCGACGCTGAGGTTGGGGCTATCTATGATGGTACTGTTAAGAAGATCATGGACTTTGGCGCTTTCGTTGAAATTCTCCCGGGCAAGGATGGGCTGGTTCATATTTCACAAATCTGTGAAGAGCGTGTTGAAAAGGTCACCGACAAACTGGCCGAAGGTGATGTGGTCAAGGTCAAGGTACTGGAAATTGACCGTCAGGGTCGAATACGCCTCAGCATGAAAGCAATAGAGGAAGCCGTTGCCTGATTTTTCTCTATTTATACTCAGATATAAAAAAGGAGCCTGTGGCTCCTTTTTTATTGCCAGAAGGACGCTGTTTTTTATGTGTTTTTTTTTGATTTGGGCTACACTAGTTATCAGGTTTATTCGATGGAGAGTACTGTGAAAATAACAATAAAAAAAATTCAGGGTATCCTGATCAGCAATATATTATTAGTCGGGCTTACAGCATGTTCATCTGAACCTGCGCCCTGGACAGACCGGATGAATCACCCTGGAGTGAAAAACATGCGGAGGCCGAGGCCAGTGTTGAAGATGTGACTTTTGTGGAAGAACCACTTATGGTCGTTGAAATGGAACCTATGATGATTGAAGAGCCGGTGGCTGTGGTCGCTGCGGTGGCTGTACCGGAGCCTGAGCCCGTACCGCTGTCACCGGAAGAGCAAATCATGTCAATGGATTCCGGCTATGCCGTGCAGATTTTTGCAAGCAGCAATATGGCCAGTATGGATAAGTTCGTGGCCAATAACGGGCTTGAGGACATGCTTGCAGTAAAAACTGACCGTGACGGCTCAGTAATGTATGTACTGGTCAGCCCGCACCCTGACCGTGCCAGTGCAAATGTTGTTGCGGCTGAGCTGGAACAGAAAACAGGCACCAAACCCTGGGTTCGTTCAGTCCTGGGCTTGCAAAAGGTCGTCTATCAGTAGTACTGGTTAGCTATTTCTGTCATTGTAAAGGGGCCGGATATCCGGCCCTTTTTTTAGTTGATCCCATGAAAACTTGAGTGGCATTTGGCGGTCAAAAACCTGTAATATTTATATCCCAGACAGAAACAATATTAAGCAAGAACGCTAATATCCACCTCGCATGCCCAGATTACGCTTAACTATGTACAACTTCATTATTATATTCACATTACTGATATTGTCAGGCTGTGGCCAACTGGTATCAAATGCCAAGCAAGAGTTCGCTGAAGATCTGTCGGCGACCATGCTTGAACAAAACGATCCTGAGACAGTTAAACAGGCGGTGCCGGCCTATTTGATACTGGTCAGCAGTATGATCAAGGGAGACCCGGATAATGTAGAGCTGCTGATATCCGGCTCCAAGCTCTATGGTGCCTATGCATCGGTTTTTGTAGAAGACAGGAGCAGGCAAAAACGCTTGTCGACGATTTCATTCGACTACGCGCATCATGCCTTTTGTGTATATAAACCGGCAGCCTGTAATATTCGCGAACTATCCTATTACGAGTTTGAGCAGTCCCTGAAGCAATTCAAACAGGAAGATGTGCAAGTTCTGTTCGCCCTTGGAAGTGCATGGGCAGGCTGGCTTCAGGCCAACAGTGCTGACTGGAATGCGGTCGCAGAGTTGCCGCGGATAAAAGCCATTATCCAGCGCGTTCTTGAGCTTGATCCGACTATTAATAATGGTGACGCGTACTTATATATGGCCGTGATGCAGTCGTTTTTACCGCCCGCAATGGGGGGTAAGCCGGAACTTGCCAAAAAGAACTTCGAGCAAGCTATTGAGATATCGAATGGTACCAACCTGATGGCGAAATTATTATATGCAGAGAAATATGCGCGCCTGGTATTCGATAAAGAGTTGCATGACAAATTACTTAAAGAAGTTATTAGTAGCAAAATTGAAAACAATGAATCAACATTGATAAACAGTATTGCACAACATAAAGCCGAACTATTGTTAGCGCAGTCAGATGAATACTTTTAGTAACTATCAGAGGGATAGACGAATATGAAGATGGGGCGCATTATATTGGCAGCGGTCGCAATGCTGTTACTGAGTTCATCTATAGCTAATGCCAGGGTTTTTAAAATAGCCACGGTTTCACCGGATGGCACATTCTGGATGCAGGAGATGCGTGCAGGCGCGGAAGAAATCAAGAATAAAACCGAGGGCAGGGTCGTGTTCAAGTTTTATCCGGGTGGTGTCATGGGTAGTGACGACAGCGTGCTCAGGAAAATCAGGATTGGTCAGTTACAGGGAGGTGCGGTTACTGCAAGCAGTATGACGTCAATTGCGCCGGATATAGCCATTTATGAATTGCCATATCTGTTTGAAACGCTGGAGCAAGTGGATTATGTGCGCTCAAAAATGGATACCGAGCTAATTGCAGCACTGGAAAAAAAAGGATTTGTCAGTTTCGGTCTGGCTGAAGGCGGTTTTTCCTACATGATGTCGAACGAGCCTTTGCAATCAGTCAAAGACGTTCGTAACAAGAAAGTCTGGCTGCCGTCGAACCATTTTATCGGAGAAGCGGTCTTCAGTACTGCTGATGTTTCACCTGTACCATTGCCGATATCTGATGTTCTGACCGGCTTACAGACCGGCTTAATCGACACCATTATCGCTACGCCAATTGGTGCAATAGCACTGCAGTGGCACACAAAGATTACCTATGTCATGGATGAGCCATTAACGTATTTCGCTGCATTAATGGTTATCGATAAAAAAGCCTTTAACAAGCTAAATAAAGAAGATAGAGAAATTGTGCGCAGTGTCATGGGCGCTGCATTTGTAAAAATTAATGAACAGAATAGAAAAGATAGCATTGCTGCCAAACAGGCTTTAGTGAATCAGGGGGTCAAGTTTATCTCGTTGACATCCGAATCAACCAGGGAATGGCGTCAGATTGGTATAAAGGCAACGGAAAAACTTGAGAAACAAAATAAATATACTGACAAGGCTTACAGTGACTTGATGAATTACCTGGACGAATCAAGAGCAGTATCAAATAAATAATTATTCATGCAATGAATAAGCGGCGCATAGTCCGACTGCTCAGGACCGTAAACAGAATCGAAGACTGGTTGCTGATCAGTATGCTGGCAGGCATGGTGGTACTGGCCGTAACACAGATCATCTATCGAAATATTTTTGGTGGCGGGGTTGTCTGGATAGACCCGCTGTTAAGGGTGCTGGTGCTCTGGGTGGCCCTTTCCGGAGCTGTCATAGCATCGCGAACCGATAATCATATTCGTATAGATTTCTTCGCCAAGTATATAACCGGTAAGTATTACTTCTACATAAAACGCATTGTTCATGTGTATTGCGTGGTTATCTGCGGATTGATTGCGTGGCATTCCGTTAACTTTGTGCAAATGGATTATGAATATGGTACACAAGCCTTTGCCGGTGTACCTGCATGGATCACGGAACTGATCATACCTGTTGCATTCGGCTTGATGGCGTTTCGGTATTTTCTCCTGTTCCTGTCACCGCCGCGGTCGAGTAAAAGATGATCGGTGTAATTATACTGGCGGTACTGGTGGTACTGGGTGTTCCGCTCTTTATTATCATTGCTACAAGTGCAATTTACGGATTCTCCACAATTGAGGTCGACCTCTCTGTCATTGCCATTGAGATTTACCGTATTGCGGACACTCCGGTGCTGTTGGCAATTCCGCTATTTACCCTGGCCGGTTATATACTCGGGGAGAGCAAGGCATCAGAGCGGCTGGTCAGGTTGACTGATGCAGTGCTTGGCTGGTTTCCTGGCGGTCTTGCGATTGTTTCTCTGTTTGCCTGCGCATTTTTTACCGCCCTTACAGGCGCATCTGGTGCCACCATTATCGCTTTAGGAGCAATACTTTATCCGGCGATGAAACAGGCCGGTTATGCAGAGAATTTTAATCTAGGTCTGATTACCTCATCGGGTAGCCTGGGCCTGTTGTTTCCACCATCAATCGCATTAATTCTGTATGGTGTTATTGCTCAGCAGATGGATGTAGGCGAAAACGTCGCAATTGATGACCTGTTCCTGGCGGGCTTGTTGCCCGGCCTGTTTATGTTGATGCTGCTGACCGTGTGGAGTATGTACAAGAGTACCGGAATGAACATCAGGCGCTCCGAGTTTCAATGGTCAAGGCTGGCTTCAGCATTGCGCGAGTCAATCTGGGAAATTCCAATGCCGTTTGTGTTGATCGGTGGTATCTATACCGGTTATTTTGCAATTTCCGAAGCTGCAGCAGTTGCAGTGCTTTATGTGCTTGTTGTAGAGGTATTGATTTTACGTGAAGTCCCATTTAAAAAGTTACCGGATATTATGCGTGACTCAATGGTGTTGGTTGGCGGTGTGTTGATCATTCTTGCGGTTTCACTCGCATCGACCAATTACCTGATTGATACCGAAGTGCCGACCCGACTGTTCGAGTTTGTAAAATCACAGATCGACAGTCAGCTAACATTTTTGATACT
Organism: uncultured Thiotrichaceae bacterium; assembly: GCA_964600755.1. Taxonomy (GTDB): domain Bacteria; phylum Pseudomonadota; class Gammaproteobacteria; order SZUA-229; family SZUA-229; genus JABDQW01. The sequence continues at coordinate 4,955 of CAZRKQ010000059.1, read as the reverse complement.
GCTGAATATATTCCTGTTAATGCTGGGTATGATTCTCGATGTTTTCTCTGCCCTCGTGATTATGATCCCGTTGATATTACCCATGGCGGTCGGTTACGGCATCCATCCAATCCACTTTGGAATTATCTTCCTGGCCAACATGCAGATTGGATACTTTACGCCACCTGTAGGTATGAACCTGTTTATAGCCAGTTACCGTTTTCATAAACCGGTCACGGAACTGTATGCATCAACCATACCCTTCATGTTTATTCTGATGGCGGCCGTCTTGGTGATTACCTACTGGCCCGAGTTGACCATGTACCTGGTAAAGAACAAGGGCGGATAAGCGATCCGTGTCAATGTCGACTGAGACTGCTCGAATACAGTGCCCGTATTGTGGCGAAACTATAGAGATAGTGATTGACGGCTCGATAGAGCAGCAGGAATATGTCGAGGATTGCTCAGTCTGCTGCAGACCGATAGAGTTATCAGTAGCTGTATCAGGTGAACAGGTATCTGTAGATGCCAGACGTGATGATGAATAACAGTTATCAATTAACAGTTAACAGTTAAAAATTAAAAGTTCATAAAAACGTCATCCCCGCGGAAGCGGGGATCCATCCTCCAGCTGCAAACGATGTGCAGTGGTTGCGTTCAACTTGTTGGGTAGATTATGTGGAAAGTTGTAATCTATCAGAACTCCGTTCACCATTAACTGTTCACTGTTCACTGTTCACTGTTCACTGTTCACTGTCTTCAGTCGGCAGATCCAGGCCCATTTCACGTGCTCTTCTCTTCCACAGGCGCCGGGCGTGCTGCTGCATGTCAGCGGTTTTATCGCTTTCATCAAGGATCTCGAGGCCGAGCAGGGTTTCAAGAATGTCCTCCATGGTAATTATGCCTTCCATGCCGCCGTACTCATCGACGATCATCATGATATGCGCGCGCCTGTGCAGGATTTCTTCAAAGGCATCTGACAACGATGTTGTGTCGAGCAGGGCGGCCAACTCGCGGCGGTAGGTACTGAGTGTGTTGCCCGTATTATTACGGGCCTGTGCCAGCACCAGGTCGTCCTTGAGCACAAAACCGGTAAGATGTTCACGGTCTCCTAAATACACCGGTATGCGTGAAAAACGTGAATCATAGTGCTTGTCAAAGTACTCGGAAACCGTCAGCGTTTCAGCAAGCGAGAATACAACAGGTCGGGGTGTCATCGCATCGGTTACCCTGGTTTCATGCAGTAGAAACATGTTTTTTAATATACGAGATTCACGCTCCTCCAGCTGGCCTTCCTGTTCACCAAGTTCAGCCATGGCGGCGAATTCTTCACGGCTGAAACCTTCCAGTTCATTGTCGCGTGACAGGCCTTTAGTCAATACTTCTGACAACACTACAAACGGATACAGCACCCAGACCAGAAATTTCAGGCTGTGTGCAGTGACACCGGCCAGCGAGCGCCAGTATGTCGCACCCAGTGTTTTGGGTATGATTTCGGAAAATATGAGTATCATCAGTGTCAGCACCGCTGAAGCAACGCCGACCCAGGCGCTGCCAAACACAACAGCTGCCTGTGCGCCGGCGCCTGCCGCACCCACCGTGTGTGCAACGGTGTTCAGGGTCAAAATGGCTGCCAGCGGCTTGTTGATGTCGCTTTTCAATGTGCGCAGCAGGGTGCCTGAACTTCTGCCTTCCTGTTCCAGTAACGTGATATGCGCTGTCGTCGTACTCAGCAGTACGGCTTCCGCGATTGAGCACAGGAAGGAAAATACCAAAGCTACGGCGATATATACAATAAGCAAGGTCATGGAAATCTTCTACTCGTAGGAGCGGCTTTAGCCGCGAACATGGTCAATTCGCGGCTAAAGCCGCTCCTACGCGAAATCAGTCTACCGTGGTTTATGCCTTGCCCTGTAATTGTAGTACCACATGCTCGTTTTCCAGTGTAGAAGTATCGGATGTGATTTCTTCACCCCGGGCGATGGTGCGCAGCAAACGGCGCATGATTTTACCGGAACGTGTTTTAGGCAGGCCTTCGGCAAAGCGTATCTCATCCGGTTTTGCTATGGGACCAATCTGTTCGCCCACCCAGTTGCGCAGTTCCGCTTCCACTTTCTTTGCATCATCACCGAGAGGACGTTCGCCATTGCAAATCACGAAAGCAACAATCGCTTCACCTTTAACATCATGTGGCCGGCTGACCACGGCGGCCTCGACCACGCGTTCATGTGCAACCAGTGAAGATTCAACTTCCATGGTGCCGAGACGATGTCCCGAAATATTGACCACATCATCGATGCGGCCCATGATCCAGAAATAACCATCATCATCCCTGCGGGCACTGTCGCCGCAAAGGTAGTACTTGCCATCGAATTTCGGAAAGTAGGTGTCAACGTAACGCTGATCATCACCCCAGATAGTGCGCAGCATGGAAGGCCATGGCTTCCTGATAACCAGGTAGCCGCCCTTGTTTGCTTGCGCGATGCTTTCTCCATCCTCGTTGACTACATCGGCATCGATGCCGGGCAGGGCCAGTGTGCAGGAACCCGGTTTGGTACTGGTGACACCCGGTATGGGCGCAATCATGTTGGCACCGGTTTCTGTTTGCCACCAGGTATCGACGATCGGGCAGCGTTCCTTGCCGATGACGGTGTGATACCACATCCAGGCTTCGGGATTGATGGGTTCACCCACGGTGCCGAGCAGGCGGATTGATGACAGGTCATACTTGTTGGGAAATTCGTCGCCGAATTTCATCAGCGCGCGAATCGCAGTCGGTGCGGTGTAAAACACGGTGACCTTATGATCTTCACAGATCTTCCAGAAGCGTCCTGCATCAGGAATGACCGGCGCGCCTTCATAAATAACTGTGGTTGAACCTACAGCCAGCGGGCCATAGGCGACATAGGTGTGGCCGGTAATCCAGCCGACATCGGCAGTGCACCAGAAAATATCCTTGTCCTGTAGATCGAATACCCACAGGTTGGTCTGTACGGCGTTGAGCAGAAAGCCCGCTGATGAATGCTGTATGCCTTTGGGTTTGCCGGTAGAACCCGAAGTGTAGAGCAGGAACAACGGATGCTCGGCTTCAACCCATTCCGGTTCGCATTCGCTGGCCTGGCCATCGGTAATGTCGTGCCACCAGTGGTCGCGTCCGTCCTGCATGTTGATGTCATGGCCAGACCGCTTGAGTACGACGACATTTTTGATGCTGTCACAACGACTTTCGAGTGCTTTGTCTGCCGCTGACTTGAGTTCAACCACCTTGCCGCCGCGATGGCCGCCGTCTGCCGTGATCAGGGCCGCTGCTGAAGCATCTTCAATACGGTCGCGCAGACTCTCAGCCGAAAAGCCACCGAAGACAACTGAATGAATCGCGCCAATACGGGCGCACGCCTGCATCGCGATTACTGCCTGTGCTGTCATCGGCATATAAATAATGACACGATCGCCCTTGCTGATGCCCAGGCTCTTGAGCCCGTTAGCAAAACGGCACACATCGTCATGCAGCTGCTGGTAACTGATATGGGTGACGTCGCCCTGCTCACCTTCAAAGATGATTGCTGCTTTGTCGGCCTTGTCAGCCAGGTGGCGGTCGATGCAGTTATAGGAGACATTGAGCACACCGTCCTCAAACCACTTGTAATGCGGCGCATTGCTCTCATCCAGAACCTTGCTGAAAGGCTTGTTCCAGTCAATGCACTGCCTGGCCTGATCTGCCCAGAAACCCTCGTAGTCCTGTTGAACCTGTTGATTGAGTGCGTCTAGATCGGCTGGTTTAATGCGCGCCGAATTGACAAAATCTGGTGGCGGATCAAATCGACGGTTTTCAATCAGGACGGAATTAATATCATTACTGGACACTGCGGACTCCCTATGTGTTTGGCAGACGCTAGAGCATACACAGCACTGCAGTTAGGTTGCAAGTGATGTGCAACAACTGATCGAAGAATTTATATTAAATTTGTATTACACCCGATGATGTCGGGATATTACTGATGTTCCAGTTTTCCAATGCCCATTGCCAGACATCGACAATACCTGCCTGCACCAGGTCGGCAGGTGGTTGCTGACCCAGGTGGCTCAGGGCTGCATGGATGCTTTTTACCGGCCTGTCCGGGTTCAGCTCGGCGGCGCCCTCGGATTTGCTGAGTTTGCGCCCCGCAGGGTCCAGCACCAGGGGTACGTGGAGATAGCCGGGCTGGATGTAATCCAGGCATTGCTGCAGGAAAATCTGCCGGGGTGTCGAGTCAATCAGGTCTGCGCCGCGCACGACTTCTGTGACGCCTTGCTGGGCGTCATCGACAACCACCGCGAGCTGGTAGGCAAACAGGCCATCACGGCGCTTGATGACGAAATCACCACATTCAGACGCCAGCGACTGCTGGTATTCACCAATGATGGCGTCATCGAAGCTGACACGCCTGTCGGGGACGCGGACTCGAACCGCATGCTCATGTAGCAATGGAAGTGCTTGTGATCGGCAGGAACCCGGGTAGATGCCGGACTGCTCAACCGCAGTCTGGGCCAGCAGCTTGCGCGAGCAGGTGCAGGCAAAAACCAGGTCGTCACGATTGAGCTGTTCCAGGGCCTGTTGATACAGGGCGGTGCGCCTGGATTGCCAGATGACCTCGGCATCCCACTCAAAACCGAATTTGTCGAGCGTCCTCAGCATGGCGTCATCTGCGCCGTCTACACGGCGTGTGGTATCCACGTCTTCGATTCTTAGCAGCCACACACCCTTGTTGGTGCGTGCCTGCAGATAGCTGGCAACAGCAGCAATCAGAGTGCCCAGGTGTGGATTACCCGTCGGTGATGGCGCAAATCGACCTCTGTAGGGTGTATTTGTCACGGTCTGTTAATAAGACGACTGAACGAAAAAAGCCGAAGCGATGCTCCGGCTTTTGCATGATTGAGTATCAAGGATAAATGACTGTCAGGACGACTTACTTGCCTCGAGTCTGCTTTTCCTTGAT
>CAZRKQ010000058.1:0-4181 GCA_964600755.1 uncultured Thiotrichaceae bacterium | reverse complement strand
TGAACAGCCGCTCCAAGAAAAATGCTTGCTCCAAATATTAACCCGACCATAATGGATGCTACTTGCTTTAGACTCATTGTAATGCTCCTAAGGAATAATTTTATGTAACGTATTGAAAGCAACATTAACCTGTAGGTTAATCGACCATCCAGTTATATATGCACTGCTTTCACTAGTTTTAAGTTATACAAAGCTATTGACGGGCTAGAACTCTAATTATTCAATATTTTCGTAAATTGTCAGCGCCTGCCGCGTCTATATCAACAGTTTGGAACAAAGCAAAATGCCCCTCCAAGCCGAGAGTACCAACTCGATGGCTGGACCTGAACGACTACTACTGCGACTGAATGGCTAGATCGGGGCGGTAAACGCCCTCTAGTAGAAGCTAATATTAGAGTTTCCTAAAAGGCGGCTTTGGGTTGCGGTTTCAACCGGTCGATGCAACACATAACCAATCGTTCAGTCAGGAACGAACATGATTGGGCGAGAACATTTGCTCAACAAACCTTCTTCCGTATCATCCATTAAAACGCCATATAACCGGCCATGTTTATGACATCCCAAGATAAGCAGGTCAATTTCCAGGCGGTCAGATTCTTTCAATATCGTACTTATTATCGGGCCTTGCACTAACAGTGCGGTGACATCAATATTCTCATCCTGCATGCACTTTGCGAGCTGCTGCAGAAAATCATGTTCATGATGAAGCTCGGTAGCGACCTCATGGCGTGATATCTTGCTATCAACATTATAGGGAGGTTGGCGTAATGGTGGGGCAACATGAAGTATCCACACCTTGCTTGAAAAAGCGCTGGCCAGTTCAAGGGTTTTTGCCACAAACGGAGATGTGATTGTTGTGGTCTCACAACTCTCGATTGCCACGAGTATTTTTTTCACTGGTAGATGATGCTCCTTCGCTAACAGGTAAAGCATTGCGCTGCGATTTGTGTCGAGTATAACACTCGATTCAGGATTAGTTTTAACGCAGAGGCGCTAAGGCGCAAAGGACGCAGAGCGTTATTGTTGTTATGCTATGAAATTACATTTGTTATCTGGTATTTCTTTGCGCTCTTTGCGTTATGTGATATGCATATGTCTGGAATAAGTTGTTTCAAACAGGCAAATAAAAACCCCGTAGCTCGTTAAAGCTACGGGGTTTTATTTTATTGAATTAGTACTAATTAATCATCGCCGGTAAATGCTGTGAGCAGGTGCAGCAGGCTGAGGAACAGGTTATAGATACTGATGTACAGTGTCACTGTTGCCATGATGTAGTTGGTTTCACCACCATGGATAATTTCACTTGTTTGATACAGGATAAGACCTGACATCAGCAGTACAAACATTCCGGAAACAGCCAGTGACATCAGTGGCATTGAGAAAATCATTGCTGCGATGCCACCCAGGAATGCGACCAGAATGCCTACCATGAGGAAACCACCCATGAAGCTGAAGTCCTTGCGGCTGGTTAGTGCATATCCTGAAAGTGCCAGGAAGATTACACCGGTGCCACCCAGTGCAGTCATAACCAGCTGGCTGCCGTTGGCTGTAGCCAGGTAAAGATTAAGTATCGGGCCCAGAGTCAGACCCATGAAACCGGTCAGCATAAAGACGAATAAGAGTCCCAGGCCGCTGTTTCTGAATTTAGCGGTTGCGAACAACAATCCAAAATAACCCACCAGTGTCAGGATAGGGCTGAATGGCGGCAGGTTCATTACCATAGCGATACCTGCAGTAGCGGCACTGAATAACAGTGTCATTGACAGCAGCGTATAGGTATTGCGCAGCACCTTGTTGGTAGCAAGAATCTGGGATTCTGAGCGGGTTGCAGTTATCTGTTGCATGTATTTATCCTGGTTTATTAACGTTTGTTAACGGGTTTATTTTAGTCTATTGACGGCTACATCGCTTCTAAGTTCCGTGTCCGGATTATATCAAGCGATACGTTCTTTGCGACCTTTTTAATGATATGGGTATTAATTTGCTTAATGCAAGTTCTCAGCGTCTGATGTTTGCCCGGCACTGGAAGCCCCCTTGCCACCGCGCTTTTTACCCACGTCCTGCAGGCCATACTGCTTCAGTTTTCTGTATAGTGTGCGTTCGCTGATTTTAAGTACGTCGGCCACTTTTGAGCGGTGGCCATTGAACTGGGTCAACAGCGAGCGGATATGGTCAGATTCAAGTTCAGTCATAGAACGCTTGCCGTTAGTGTCATCATGGCCGCGGGGGAACATGCGCCGATCTGCCAGTGGATTTTGATAAATATCCGCAAATTCATCGAGTTCAAGTAATTCAGGTGTAATGATGCCATTGGTGGAAAGCGCGGCAGCCTTTTGCAGGATGTTCTGCAATTCTCTGATATTGCCGGGATAATCATAGCGCCTGAGTAATTCCAGGGATTCACGTGTAATTTTGCACTGGCTACCGTTCTTGTCCCTTAACTTCTTGACGAGGGCTTCTACCAGCGCCGGGATATCTGCACGGCGTTCCCTCAATGGTGGAATGGTGATGGAAATTCCGGCAATGCGGTAATAAAGGTCGGCGCGAAATGTGCCGTCATCGACCATCTTGCGCAGATTGTTATGCGTTGCACAGACAACCCGGATATCAACTTCCAGGTCTTCACGGCCACCCATGCGGCGGAATTTTCCACTCTCCAGCACACGTAATAAGCGGCCCTGTATCGACAGGGGAATTTCGCCAACCTCATCCATGAACAGCGTGCCGCCGTCGGCAGTTTCAACCAGGCCATGCCGTTTTCCAACGCAGCCATTAAAGCTGCCGCGTTCGTGGCCAAACAGCTCGCTCTCGAAGATACTTTCTGAAATGGCAGTGCAGTCAATTGAAACGAATGGTTTTCCGCAGCGGGAGGATTTTTTATGGGCAAATTCAGCAGCCATCTCCTTGCCAACACCGCTTTCACCATTGAGCAGGATAGGTGCATCGGATTTCGCTGCACTTGAGATTTCCTCAATACAGGCCATAAACGCCGGTGAACTGCCAAGCATACGTTGTTCGTCACAGCCGAGTTCATGTGACTTGGCTACCGGGAAAACCGATTCGCCCAGAAACAGCTGGCCATCAGCACCGCGAATTGGGGAGCCTTTAATACGTACATGCTCTTCCTGCTTGTGCTGGTCGAAATGGATGTGCAGCACCTGGTGCGGCTGACCGGTATCAAAGACTTTCTTATGCGGACAGTCTTCGCCATTCAAATGGCAGGGCACATCCGAGTGATGCGAGACCTTGTGACATTTACAACCGACGATATCTGACTGGTCTACACCATAGGCATCGCTGTAGGCTTTGTTTGCAGCAACAATTGTGTAGTTCTCATCGATGACAACAAACGCATTATCGTGGGCATCGATAATTGACTGGAGCTCAATAGGTGTAGCACCGTTGTCTTTCATGACAAGATTACCCCAATAAATGTGTCAGTATGGCAGGTTTGTGTCAGCAATTTCGAGAATCATACGCATTGACATTACTGAAATCAAGTGCTTAGTGCATGACGCCGGTTACCAGGTTGTCATGACAAGACGCAGTCTTGTCAGGTTTTTATGTTCTGGTCTGGATCGACATCAATGGTTCTCAGCAAAGGGCAAGAAGGCGGTTAGTACAGGTTAGTGAAGGATTAATATGCACAAACGACCCTGGCTCCAGCCCGGTCGTGATTTGGATTGAAACAACTGATAATTCGCGTATGATAGCGCCCTGTTTTGAGGTACTAGGATCTGGGTACTAGGTTCTAGGGAAAACCTGTAATCCTGTACCTAGAATCTAGAACCTAGTATCTAGAAACTGTTTTTCGGAGAGGTGGCTGAGTGGTCGAAAGCGGTGGTCTTGAAAACCATTGACTCGAAAGGGTCCGGGGGTTCGAATCCCTCCCTCTCCGCCATACATAAAACAAGCCCCTTCCGGGGCTTTTTTTATGTATGGCGGAGAGGGAGGACTTGGTTCAAATCCCTGGTTCGACAAATTCGCCGGGAGCGAATTTGCACGACCAAAGGGAGCCCGCAGGGAGAGGCGCATGGACGCGCCGAATAATCCCGACCGAGCTTTCGAGGGGATGACGATGTCGCTAAATAAACAAGCCCCTTCCGGGGCTTTTTTTATGTATGGCGGAGAGGGAGGACTTGGTTCAAATCCCTGGTTCGACAAATTCGCCGGGAGCGAAT
>CAZRKQ010000057.1:0-21261 GCA_964600755.1 uncultured Thiotrichaceae bacterium | reverse complement strand
TGCACCGACTGCATCCGGCGGATTACGGCTAACGCCTAATCCGCCCTACGGGTATGCGAAGCACGAGCGCCCGGGACGCATTTTTTGGGTTACGTTTTTTGGGCGAGCAAAAAAGGTAACTCGCTCCAGCAGGAGCGAAACATAAAGTTTAATTACACGTGGTAATAAATAGATATAACAATCCACCGTCAGGGCGAAACAAAACCTATCAGCTAAGGAAACCGTTGAGTAAATACAACCAACGATTAATCAGATTTAGCAGCTTCTTCAACCACACTCACTTTCTGTATAAGAATTTCTTCCATGGGCACATCTTGCTGAAACGGGCCATTGGCTCCGGTTTGTACTTTCGAAATACGGTTCATGACATCCATGCCATCGGTAACCATGCCGAACACGCAATAACCCCAGCCGCGCGGTGTTTTGCTGGTGTGGTCAAGAAAGGCATTATCAGCCGTATTGATGAAGAACTGGTTGGTGGCCGAATCTGGGTCACCGGTTCTGGCCATGGCGATGGTGCCGAGCTTGTTCTTCAGGCCGTTGTCAGCTTCGTTCTTGATGGGCGCAAAGGTCTCAACTTTTTTGAAATCCGGGGTAAAGCCGCCGCCCTGGTTCATGAAGCTTTTGATTACGCGGTGAAATATGGTTCCATCGTACTTGCCTGCATTGACGTAACGGAGGAAGTTTTCCACGGTGTTTGGTGCCTTGTCGGCGTAGAGCTCGATAATAACTGTTCCCTTGGAGGTATCCATGCGCACCTTGGGATTGGCAGCGAAGACATTGCTGTTTACAGACAGCAGTAGCGCGATTGCAAATGCGGAGATGATTTTATACATATTGGCCTCATTCTGAAATTTGTGCGCAAATCTACTGTATATTGAAAACAGGGGCAAGGGACGAGGGAGCAGGGGCGAGGAAAATTACTTTCGAATGCCAGTTTTAGTCAGTTCTAGCCGCTGATTACTGCCTTGCGTGAAAGGTGTGACTTTTCGATGCCGACAGCGCGCAGGAACAGACGCACCAGTTCGTGGCTTAGTTCATGCATGCTGACGTCTATAAGCCGGTCTTCGGGCTGCAGATGTTTCTGTATTAAGGCCTCGCGTAGCATGCCCTGGAACATCAGGCCTGCGGTGAGGATGGTGATTTCCCTGTTAGGTGTGTCATACGGAAGCCGTTCGTTGAGGCTGAACTCGATGTAATCAGCAAAGCTTTTCCAGCGGTTTTTGAAGAAATCGCTGGTTGCGGGATTCTGGTCGAGCAGGCTTTGCAATTCAATTCGTAAAAGGTCAGGATTCTCAGTAATACTGTTTATATATACCTGTGTCATTCCAGTAAGCACGTCTTCAAAGCTGGTACCGCTGTTGATTACAGTCTGGACATAGCTTTCGCGCTGGGTGGACATTGCCTGCAACACGGCATCGTACAGAACCTGTTTAGATTTAAAATGACGGTAGAGAATGGCCGGGCTTACATCGACTTCACGTGCAATTTCATCAATTGAAACGCCATGATAGCCTTTTTCAGAGAACAGCCGCCGAGCGGCTTTTAGAATGGAGTCCCTACGCTCAGGACCTGGCAGACGCACGCTCACAAATTATCTCCCAGGTCCTGAAAAATCCTTAATGCAAATAATCAGGCGGCTTTCTTGATCATGAAAGTAAACTTGCCTTCTTCTTCGCCACTGGCCAGCAATTCGTTGCCGGTCTGCTTGCAGAAGGCTTCGAAATCTTTTACTGAACCCGGGTCGGTTGCGATAATTCTGAGGGTCTGGCCTGCATCCATTGCAGAAATCGCCTTTTTGGCTCTCAGGATTGGTAAAGGGCAGTTCAGGCCTGATGCATCGAGTTCGCTATCAAAGTCGCTCATGGTAAAACCTCTCAATTAATAATTTTATGTAAACGATCACTAACTTAAGTAAACGTTTACTAACTTACGCCGATGTGTTGATGAAGTCAAGCCCGATTTTGGACTTATTGAGTGCGTTTAGACCAGAATCCGGCCAGAATGGAACCGGAAATATTGTGCCAGATGCTGAAAATTGCACCCGGTAATGCAGCAGTGGCAGTAAAGTACTTCATTGCGAGAGCGACTGCAAGCCCTGAATTCTGCATGCCGACTTCGATAGCGAGGGTGCGGCATTCTGTTGGGCTGTAGCCTAGCAGGCGGCTGGTGAAGTAACCGAGGAACAGCCCGGCGCTGTTATGCAATATAACGGCAATGAGTACGGCAGAGCCAATTTGTTGAACATTATCGGCATTCAGGGACACGATGATTGCGATGATGAAAACGATTGCGATGACAGAAACCAGGGGAAATACTACTCTGACAGGTTTCAGTATTCTGCCGGCAACATGGTTCAACAAGATGCCTGCACTTACCGGAATGATCACCATATAGAGAATACTGAGCAGCATATCCAGCACTGGAACATCGATGCTCTTGCTTACAAGCTCGGCTGTCAGCGCAGGTGTCAATATAACGGCCAGAAGAGTAGAGATCGCAGTCAATGTAATCGATAGCGCGACATTACCACGCGCCAGATAGCAGATAACATTTGAGGCAGTGCCCCCTGGGCAGGTACCGACCAGTACCATGCCAGCAGTCAAAACCGGATCAAGCCCCATAATGTTTGAGAACATAATGGCTGTTAACGGCATAATGGTATATTGCAAAACAATCCCCGCGAAAATTAATCGGGGCATCTGTAATACGTAACTGAAATCAGAAAGATGCAGCGTCAGCCCCATGCCGAACATGACAACCGACAGCAGAGGCACGATCCAGGGTTTATATGAACTGAACAGCTCCGGGTACTGCCAGGCCAGTAATGAGATGATGATGGCCCAGAGGGGGAAAAGCTGAGTGAGTCTGATCAAAGTGGACTTGACCCCTGTTACAGCTGTGCGGATATTTGTCCGTCTTCAATCACCAGATCGACTGCTTGCAGGTGATCACCAACACAGGGCCCGGCAATGCAGGTACCGCTATCAATCTCAAACAATGCATCATGCGTCGAGCACTGGATAAACATGTTATCCATGTCGAGAAACTGGTCCTGCTGCCAGTCAAGGCTGGCGCCGGTATGCGGGCAACTGTTTATAAAGGCATTGAAAGCCCCATCCTTGTGTACAACGAATAATGAAATATCCTTGCGCCCATGTTTGACTTCAAATGATTTTGAACCGGGGTCACTGATTGCGTCTGTATCGCAGAGCGGTATTATCAAGACAATTCCTGTGTTGGCGCCAGGGCTTTAAGATAAGATACTTTATATTTCAACGAAGCCACATTATAACGCAGTGATGCCTGCACAGAGTGAACGATGCTATTGATGAATGAAGTTATTTCCTGGGTCATCCTGTTGCTGATTGCTGTGGTAGTCGGTTTTTACATGATTGGCGCCCGCTTGCTACGCATGGACGTGCGTGCAGAATCAGAGCTCAGGCAGTTGGATAATCTCAGCGATCAGCAGGCGCAGTCACGCGAGGCGCAACTCAAAAGTCTCGCTGAAATGCAGGCCAAACTGGAACAGCGTTTTGGCGACATGCAGCAGGGTATAGAGAAGCGGCTTGGCGAAATGTCACAAACCAGCATCGAACGTCTCGCCAAGTCCAATGAGCAGATACAGGAAACCTTGCATAAGCGCCTGACCGAAATCAGCGGCCAGGTTGAAACGCGGTTGAACAAGGGTTTTGAAAAAACCAATGAGACCTTTACCGATGTGGTGAAGCGCCTTGCACTGATCGATGAAGCACAGAAAAAAATTACCGAACTGTCATCCAGTGTCGTCAGTTTGCAGGAAGTGTTGAATGACAAACGATCGCGTGGTGCATTTGGCGAAGCACAAATGATGCTGCAGGTGCGCAATGCCCTGCCGGAAAATGCTTTTGAAGAGCAGTACATGCTGTCAAATGGCACACGTGTTGATTGCATGCTGTTCCTGCCGGAGCCTACCGGTAATCTCGCCATCGATGCCAAGTTCCCGCTGGATACGTATAAAACCATGCTGGACCCCGATGTGGCACAAGCAGACCGCGTTGTTGCGGAACGGCAGTTCAAGCAGGACATCAAGAAGCATATCAATGATATTGCTGATAAATATATTATCCCTGGTGAAACATCTGATGGTGCATTGATGTTCATTCCGGCCGAAGCGGTATTTGCAGAAATACATGCGCATCAAGCGGGACTGGTTGAAGAAGCCCAGCGTAGACGTGTGTGGATGGTTTCGCCGACAACGATGATGGCTGTTTTAACCACCGCGCGTGCAGTGTTAAAAGATTCTGCTACCAGGAAACAGGTGCACTTGATCCAGGAGCACCTGGTCAGGCTGTCGACCGATTTCGACCGGTTCAGAAATCGTATGGATAATCTGTCGAAGCATATTCAACAGGCCAACAAGGATGTTGAAGAAGTAAATACTTCAGCACGCAAGATCAGCAGCCGTTTCGAAAAGATTGAGAAGGTTGAGCTGGAGGATGAAGAAGACGTCGAGATGCTTGAGCAGTAATGGCTGCTCAAAAAACTGGTTTCCACGAGGTCAGTCCATGAATGATCATTTTTCCCAGGTATCCAGATCAGTTCTTGTGCTGGCTGCAGTCATCATTGTAATCGCAGGTATGAAACTGTCGGCAACGCTGCTTGTACCATTTTTATTATCAATATTCATTGCCGTGCTGAGTTTGCCCGCAATGAACAGTCTGCAGAAACATGGGCTGGGTGCAGGCTTGTCACTGCTTGTGGTTGTTCTGGGCGTGTTCACTGCAGGCTTTTTGCTGTCATCATTAATTGGCACTTCAATCGACGAGTTCAGCCGTTCACTACCTGACTATCAACAAAGTATCACAGTGCAGAAAAACCAGTTAATCAGCTGGCTGGCAGGTTTTGGCATAGTGGTTCCTGAATCTATCAGCCGTGATATTCTGGACCCCAATGCGGCTATGCGAATGCTATCGTCGATTTTCAAGAGCTTCGGTTCGGTGCTGACAAATTCTTTTCTGATATTCATTACCGTAATTTTTATCCTGCTCGAAGCAAAGAGTTTTTCTAATAAGTTTGCACAAATATCAGGTGAAAAATCTGAGTTTATGAATGACTTTGTCAGCAAGCTGAATGGTTACATGGGGATCAAGACATGGACCAGTGCCATCACCGGAGTCCTAGTCACTTTATGGCTATGGATTCTGGGTGTCGACCATGCGCAGTTATGGGGGGTAATGGCGTTCCTGCTCAACTACGTGCCCAATATCGGCTCTATCATCGCAGCAGTTCCGGCGGTATTGCTGGCACTGGTTCAATTGGGGCCTGGCAGTGCATTGATGGTTGCAGCAGGTTATGTTGTCATTAATGTCGTTATCGGCAGCGTGCTCGAGCCGCGCTTTATGGGCAAAGGTCTTGGTTTGTCGACACTGGTCGTGTTCCTTTCGCTGGTGTTCTGGGGCTGGGTGCTTGGGCCGGTAGGCATGCTGTTGTCCGTACCCCTGACTATCACAGTCAAACTGGCACTGGACAGTAAAAAAGAAACGCGCTGGCTCGGCATCTTGTTAGGTCCGGCTTGAAGCAGACAATTATGCGATTCAATCGTGATGAACTGGGTGACTGGGTTGCCGAACTTGCCTGTGGTCATGCACAACATGTGCGCCATAATCCGCCCTGGCAGAACAGGTCATGGGTTGTCAGTAAGGACGGACGCAATAAGATGGTCGGACAGCTGCTCGAGTGCCGTTTGTGTGATCGCTTAGATAATCAAGATCAGGCTGATTAGAACTCAGTCATTTCCACGAACGAAATACCTATACCATCTTTTGCGACACGCACGATGATGGCGTCCTTGAATTTGTCCTCATCGTTATTCAGTGGGTCAAGGTAATGCACATTCACGAGTTCACCAATGGGAAATTTTTCTGCTGGTTTGACTTCAATAAACATGCCACCCTCACTGATATCGCGTGTGCTGACTATTGTGTAGGGCTCTTCGAGGAATGTCAGCTCGACACTAACCTTGATTTCCTTGCGGGGGTGCTTGCGTTTGTTTTTACCCATGAGTGTACAACCGTATTAAATTATTAATCTTCTTGTTCAAAATAATAGACTGCTTTGTGTAAAAAAACAGTGTTATTAGCCACAAATTATTTAACATTATTGTATTTAGTTTCAGTGGTTTAATGCCGTGTTCAGGCAGGCGGCGGCTTATGATAGAGTGGTATATTACTGGTCTGGAATGAATCAAAAATGAAGTTAATCACAGTTGTTACATTGTTTTGTTTGTTACATTTGAGTGTGCCTGCAGTTGCGTCAGATATCGAACGTGAAAAGCGCCTTGCCAGCCAGGTAGTCGACAGCATCATGGATGGGGATGCAGTATTTCTGAAAAGTGGCGAGCATGAATTTCTATCGATTTATACAGAAGCGGATGATGCCAAAGGCGCTGTCCTCATCATGCACGGTCGCGGCTTTCACCCCAATTGGGCAGATGTTGCCTATCCATTACGAGTAGGCCTGGTTGAGCAGGGCTGGAATACACTGTCGTTGCAAATGCCGGTGTTGGCTAAAGAGGCCAGGTTCTATGACTACCTGGAAATCATGGATGAAGCCATGCCACGTATCGAGGCCGGTATCGATTACCTGAAACAGCAGGGCAATGACAATATTATTGTTATCGCTCATAGCTGCAGTGTGCACATGGCCATGGCCTGGGTGGATGCGGGCAGAATGCGTGATATCGATGCTTTTGTTGGCATCGGTATGGGTGCAGTCGATTATCAACAGCCGATGGAAAAACCCTTTCCATTAGACAAATTCACGGTACCTGTGCTTGATGTGTACGGCGATGAGGAATATCCGGCCGTTATGAAAGGTGCGCCAGAAAGGCTGGCCGCAATGCAGAAAGCGGGTAATCCAAAATCGAAACAGGTGACCGTAGCTGGAGCTAACCACTACTTCACAGATCAAGGTGATGCACTGCTGGATGTAGTAGGCCCCTGGTTGCAAGGCTTGTAACCCGTGAGCGAGCAGGGAAAGCCTGAAAGTCAGCCCCACCTGCTGGTCGAGCGGCGTTTCCTGCCATTCTTTATCACCCAGTTTCTGGGGGCATTCAATGATAATGTTTTCAAGAACGCCCTGATTATCCTGATTGCTTTTCAGGGCACGCAGTTCAGTAACGTAGCGACCAACACCCTGACCAACCTGAGCGCAGGCCTTTTTATCCTGCCATTCTTTCTTTTTTCGGCAACAGCGGGCCAGTTGATCGACAAGACAGAAAAATCGCTTTCAATGCAGCGCATCAAGATGCTCGAAATTTTTATCATGCTGTGTGCAGCATGGGCATTCAGTGCGGGTGAGCTCTACCTGCTGATTGCTCTGCTTTTCCTCATGGGTACGCAGTCGACCTTATTCGGTCCCGCCAAGTACAGCTACATTCCACAGCATCTTGAAGACAATGAGCTTATTGCCGGTAATGCGCTGGTGCAAATGGGTACCTTTGTCGCCATACTGATTGGCACCATGGTGGGCGGGCTTTTGATTGCACACGAAGATGGCCGCGTGCTGGTTTCGATTGTGCTCGTCAGTATTGCGGTGCTCGGTTATGTTTCCAGCCTGGTAATACCCAAAACGCCGTCGCCCTGCCCGGATCTGAAAATTAACTGGAATATCTTTACCGAAACATGGCGCAATATCGCTTTTATCCATAGCAACCGTACCGTGTTTCTGTCCGTGCTGGGGATTTCATGGTTCTGGTTTCTGGGTGCCACCTACCTGGTTCAGTTGCCGAATTACACCAAGCTGACACTGGGGGGTAATGAGCAGGTGGTCACATTACTGCTCACCCTGTTCACCCTGGGTATAGGTTCGGGTTCATTATTATGTAACTGGCTATCAGGGCAGAAAGTGGAAATCGGCCTGGTGCCATTCGGTTCAATTGGCCTGACCCTGTTCGGTATCGATCTGTATCTGGCGAAACCGGTGCTGGACAACGTTGAGCTGGTTGGGCTCGCGGCCTTTTTGCAGCAGGATGGCAGTGTCAGGGTGATTGTAGACGTGGTGTTAATTGGTGTATTCGGTGGTTTTTATATCGTGCCGTTATTTGCACTGGTGCAACAACGCAGCGCCCCGGAACACCTGTCGCGCGTTATCGCGGGCAACAACATTCTCAATGCGCTGTTGATGGTGCTGTCGGCGGTAATGGCAATTGTGCTGCTTGGTGCTGGCGTCACTATTGCGCAGCTGTTTCTTGTTGTTGCGCTGCTGAATGCAGCTGTTGCGGTCTATATCTATACCCTCGTGCCCGAATTCCTCATGCGCTTTCTGGTGTGGATACTTATCCACTCGGTTTATCATGTGCGCAAGAAAGGGCTGGAGAACATACCTGATGAAGGTCCGGCTGTGCTTGTCTGTAATCATGTGAGTTATGTTGATGCGATGATTATCGCCGGTTGTGTGCGCAGGCCCGTGCGCTTTGTTATGTACTACAAGATATATAACCTGCCGCTGCTGAAATTCGTTTCGCGCATTGCGCGGGCAATACCAATTGCAGGCGGTTTCGAGAACAGGGAATTAATGGAAAAAGCATTTAATCAAGTCGACAGGGCTTTACAGGATGGCGATATCGTTTGTATTTTTCCCGAAGGCAGGTTGACCGCTGATGGTGTAATGAATAATTTCAAATCAGGTGTAGAGCGTGTCCTTGAGCGCACACCTGTGCCGGTCATATCAATGTGCCTTTATGGTTTATGGGGAAGTGCCTTCAGTCGTCACAGGGGCTTTATTCTGTGGAGAATCATTAATGGTTTTCGGTCAAGAATAGATTTGACGATCTCAACAGCGCAAAGCCCCGCAAGCGTCACAGCAGAAATGCTGCAAACCCGGGTTGCTGAGATGTGCGCGGCCTCGGCTAGAGAACGCGGGTATTAAACAGCCTGCTTGTGGACAACGTCTGGGGGAAACTTGCGAGCAACACCGCTGCCAATCGCTGCTTTTGATACAGCAGGCGGGATGGTTTCTATCAGGCGTGGATCCAGTGGTTTTGGAATGATGTAATCACGCCCGAATACCATGGTATCCAGCTTATAGGCTTGCAGTACTTCACGTGGCACGGGTTCACGGGCCAGGTCAGCCAGTGCATGTACAGCAGCTAACTGCATTGACTGGTTGATGCATTTTGCGTGTACATTCAGTGCGCCTCTGAAAATAAATGGAAAGCCGAGGACATTGTTCACCTGGTTCGGGTAGTCGCTGCGCCCTGTGCCCATGATCAGGTCATGGCGGGTTTTGTGTGCCAGTTCAGGCAGGATCTCCGGGTCCGGATTTGACAGGGCAAAAACAACAGGTCGTGCAGCCATGCTCGCTAGCAGTTCCGGCGACAGCAGGTCAGGACCCGAAACGCCGATAAATACATCGGCCCCTTGCATGGCATCGCCAAGTGTTCGCAACGGAGTTTCCAGGGCGAACTCCTGCTTGTACTCATTCAGATCATCACGTTCACTGTGAATCACGCCACTGCGATCGACCATGAAAAGGTTTTCGTCTTTAGCGCCCAATGCCTTCAGCAAGTGCATGGAGGCAAGGCCGGCCGCGCCTGCGCCCAGGCAGACTACACGCACATCCCCGATTTTCTTGTGCTGAATCTCGAGAGCGTTAAGCAATGATGCGGCAATGATGATCGCTGTTCCATGCTGGTCATCATGGAATACCGGAATATCGAGTTCGTGGATGAGGGTCCTTTCGATTTCAAAGCAGGCCGGGGCTGCAATATCTTCCAGGTTGATGCCGCCAAATGTCGGCGCAATTCGCATCACGGTTTCAATAAAATCATGTGGTTTTGTTGCATTTACCTCGATATCGAAGACGTCAATATCGGCAAACGCCTTGAATAAGACTGCTTTGCCTTCCATCACCGGTTTGCTGGCAGCGGGTCCGATGTCACCCAGTCCCAGGACTGCCGTACCGTTGGAGATGACGGCCACCAGGTTGCCTATTGAGGTGTAGTCATAGACTGCAGCGTGGTCCCGGGCGATTTCCAGGCAGGGTTCGGCAACGCCCGGTGTATAGGCGAGCGAGAGGTCATGTTGAGTGTTACAGGGCTTGGTGATCAGGGTGCCGACTTTGCCCGGTTTCGGGTGGGCATGATATTCAAGCGCCTGTTGTTTGTATCGAGATGACATCCGGTTTCTTGCCTTCAGGGCTGGTCTTGTATATTAACAAAGACTAATATTCTAGCATTTCGTCGCGATACCCGCCGGACTTATTTCAAGTGCTGATGGGTGGCGGATGCGCATATAATATTTGACCGTTCTGCCATTGCGAAATTTCTTTTTTGCTTCTTTTCTGCTTTTTGGGTTCAGCCATCCCCTTACTGTAAGTTGCTTCCCATTCAGGGAAAGCAGCTCTGCCTGGTCGAAATCGGCCAGGTCTTTGTGGTGGATTCCGAGCATCAGCTCTGACATAAAAATCCACACACCACTGCCCGACTCGCTGGTATGCTCAACTTTGCCTGTGACCAGGTGAAAGCCATTGATTTGACGATCGAGTTCGGCAGCTCGGATAACTGCCTTATCCGGCCTGGACCAGATCCCGCTGCCCTCACAGCGTGCAATTTTTTCCTGCCTGGCATAACACTCGGAATAAGCCAGATTGGGCGGATGTGCCATGGCGACTGCCATGCCCTGCTGCAGCAGTCGTGCCTGCAAGTTGCCGCCATCGGGAGTAAACAGGTGAGCCAGTGTCCGTTTGTAACGGTCATGCCGTTCAATGCCGTAGATCAGGCCAATGCGATCTCCGTGCGAGGAAATTTCAGCTTGTAAGACATCACGCGCTGCCCGGGCAAAGGTCTGATCGGGTATGCCATCACGTGCGAGTTCCGCTGTGTTTATGCCTATCAGGCGTACTTTTCGACCATCCTCGAGATGAACGGTATCGCCATCGTGAACGTAGCGGACATTAGCGAATTCATCCAGCTGCCCGGCAGGGCAGGCTGTGTCGGCATGTAGCCCAGTTGAAAATGCGCAAGCGAGGAATAAAAAAAGGCGCCTGTAAGCGCCTTTTTTCAGATTCAGCAACAGCAGCTGATCGATCAGGACTTACCGCCGCCAAAGCGCTTGCGGAACTTGTCGATCTGGCCAGCAGAATCAAGAATTTTCTGTTTTCCAGTATAAAACGGGTGGCATTGTGAGCACACTTCAACCTGCAACTCGTCCTTAGCAAGGGTCGAGCGAGTCTGGAAGCTGTTACCACAGCTGCATGTCACGTTTACGTCTTTATATTCCGGGTGGATTTCGGCTTTCATCTTCGTTTCCTCCCTGCGTAACAGGGAAACACCTCAAAAAGGCCGGCTATTCTACCCGCATGCCCGGCCACTGGCAAGTGCAGGATTGGCGCGCTAAAGTGCTGAAATCGGAGCGAAAATACGCTGTTTTTGCTACATAATACAACTATGGAAAAGTTGGCTTCAGAAAGGAACATGTATTCATGAAATCGACCATTATATCGATGCTTATCGTGTTGTGTGTGCTTGCGATTGCTCCACTGCTTCTTTTTGGTGACGGTGGTTTACTGGCCAGATATGGCCTGGATATTTTTAGTGGTTCCAACGCACACTCAAAAGCACCAAAAAACCTCACCAATGTCACCACTGATAAAAAAGTGCAGGTATATAGATGGCGGGATGAACATGGTGTCATGCAGTTCTCCAGTACCCCGCCGCCTGAAACCCAAGAAGCTGAAGTTGTTGAGCTGGCGCCAAACACGAATATCGTCAAAGCAGTCGAGGTTCCCGAAGAAGAGCCGGAAGAACAGCGCAGTGGGCCTAATGTTATGACTGTAGGTAGTCAACTTACATCCGGGGGCATGAAGGATTTACTTGATTCGACTTCATTAACAGAACAGATGAATGAGAAACAGCTGGAGCAACAAAAGCTTATGGAGCAGATCCTGCGCAATCAGAAATAAAAAATAATCTTTATATTTGCCGCAAAGAACGCGATTCGATTACTGGGTTTTTATCAGTACAGCCGGGATTGGCTATATCGAAATGGCAATAGCTATTTACTCTCGCAGAGGCGCAGAGGACGCAAAGAAAGATAAAAAAATGATACTTTCTTTGCAAAAAAATATATGTCACCTCTGCGTTCTCTGCGCCTCTGCGAGAAAACAGGATGTTAAACCTCCAGCATCGACTGGTTTATCGGCCAGGCGAAAACATGCAGCAACTGTCAGATTAAGTCGGAACCAGTACACCTGGTTCGCGCCTTTTGCGTTCTTTGCGGCCAAATAATATTGTTTAAAACTATATATTTTATTTCTTACTCGTCAGGAAGCTTTCCAGTACATCATTGAGAAAATCAAAACCACGCGGACTGGTGCTCAGTCCTGTTTCGGATAAAAGCAGCAAATCCGGATCGACTTTTTTACAAGCGTCGAGTAATTGTTGTGTATCTATTCCGGTACGCTGTTCAAATAGCTCATAAGTAAATTCCTGGCGTAATCGCAAAGCGTTTAACAGGAATTCAAACAAGATGTCTGATTGATCAAGTTCGTTCATGCCCGAACAAGAATCGCCGATCATGGCATGCTGTATATAGGTGTCCGGGTGCCGCTGTTTCCAGCGGCGCAGGATAACTTGTCTGTTGATGTTGGTAAGTTTTCCGTGTGCGCCGGCACCGATACCAATGTAATCTCCGAAGGTCCAGTAGTTGATATTGTGACGACACTGTTTTCCGGCTTTTGCGAATGCCGAAACTTCATACTGGATATACTCGTGTTTATCAAGTATGTCATGGCATTGTTGCTGCATGTCCCAAATAAAGTCGGTTGCCGGCAGCACGGGTGTATGTTTATAGAACCAGGTGTTGGGTTCTATGGTTAATTGATAATGTGAAATATGGGCCGGTTCAAACTTGCAGGCCGTTTCAATATCCCTGGTGGCTTGTTCCACACTTTGTCCCGGCAAGCCAAACATAAGGTCGAGATTGATGTTGTCAAAGCCGGCAGCATACGCAGTTTCAATGGCCTTGATTGCTTCATTGCCATCATGTATGCGACCAAGACTTTGTAACCTGTCATTATTGAAGCTCTGGATGCCAATTGATAGTCGATTGATGCCGGCTGCTCTGAAATCAGTAAACTTCTGTTGTTCAAAGGTGCCGGGATTGGCTTCCAGCGTGATTTCTATGTCTTGCGCTAAACTTGTTTTGCTTCTTATCCGTTCGATGATGCTGTGAATTGACTCGGCTGAAAACAGGCTGGGTGTGCCGCCGCCAAAGAAAATACTTTGTATTTCCCGATGCCGGTTGTGTTCAGCTTCCTGTTCAAGGTCAGTAATCAAAGCGTCAATATATACCGACTCATCGAGCTCTTTGCCTGCTGCATGCGAATTGAAATCACAATACGGACATTTACGCACACACCACGGTATGTGCACATACAAACTTAACGGTGGTGTTTGTAGTAGTGTTTTTTGATTCATAAAAAGCAACAGCAGTTATTACCGCAGAGGCGCTGAGACGCAGAGTTATTTTATGTATTGTTACTTATAAAGCTTCACGCAAGATAAATTTGTAAAAAAATATATTAACCGTCCGTATATCTGCTTAAAACCTGGATAACAACAAAACTCGCACTAACGATAATGCATAATTCCCGGATTATCATTTAGAAACGGAAATACCATAAAAAACCTCTGCGTCTCCACGCCTCTGCGGTTATACAAGTTATATTCAATTGATCCAGTATGGCACTTCCTGTGCTTTTAAGAATTCTTCAGCCTTGTTTCCCTGTAACAATGCAAATGTGGACATCATGCCGGCTTCTATACATGTAGCAGCAGCAACACTGACGGTATGTGGTGGGTCTTCAACAGGCCAGCCTGTTTTGGGATTTAATACATGACAGTAACGCTTGCCGTTCTTTTCAAGATAGCGGTGTTCATCACCGCTGGTGGCAAGTGCACCCTGGTTTAGCTTGATGACTCCAATCGGTGCTGACGGGTCGCTGCTTAACCTGCCAATGGTCCATTGTGCTCCGTCTTTTCTCGGTTGGGTAATTGCAATGTCACCGCCAAGATTAACTAGTACACTCGCCTGGGATATCTCGCGAACCAGTTGTGCACATCTATCGACTGCATACTCTTTACCTATACCACCGAGGTCAATTTCCATACCAGGTGCAAGCTTTAGATGAGGATTGTCCCAGCTGACTTTATCCCATCCGATTATTGGTAGCAGTTCATTAATCTGGTCCTGGCCTGGAATGTTATCGCTTTTATCGAAGCGCCAGGCTTTGCGCAGTACTCCCGATGTCACATCGAACATGCCATCGCTCATCTGGTAAAGCTGGTCTGAGAAATCCAGCAGACGCGCTGTTTCAGCGTCGACCTCAATGATCTCACCCATTGAATTGTTGATTTTAAACGTGATGTTGTCTTCACGATAACGCGAGAACTTTTGTTCTATACGCCATGCTTCAGCAGCAATGGTTTTTACTATTTTTTCCGCTTCATCACTGTCATCAGTTTCAATAATGACTTCACACGGACTGGCCATGGCCTTGAATGTGCCATGCCAGTTGTTTTGTTTTTGCTCGAGATTGACCGATTGCATGAAAACGGATTAATGACCTGTACCAGTAAGTATGCGGCTTGCTTTTATATAGAGCTTATTATCAGTGCTTGCACATGGAACTACAAATTGTTGCCGGTGTATTTATTGATAGATAGGGGAGGGGTAAATAAAAAACGGGTGCCAATACTTGGTAAGGGCACCCGTCTATTTGAGGTTTTTGAACATTTCTCCTTGCTGCATGTTTACCGTTCCTGGTTATGGTTTCGACTGATGGCAATTACATAAATAATTACCACCATAGCGATAACCGCAGCTGATATTGTGAACGTATCAATAATCATGATAGTTACCTCTCACATATAGCAGTAAATTAGTATATAAGACAAATCTTATAAAGTATAGTTTCGAACAGAGTGTAGTTCAATTTTTCAAATTTTGAGAAAATCCGGAAAAATATATTTTATTAATAAAATCAATAAGATATGTCAGTTTCGTGTGTGGGTGAATGATAATCATTCATGCCTCGCGGAGCTGATTTTGTATTATGATATTTTTCAACGATTTCGCCTGAAAAGCTAAAAAGTATGGAGGATTGCCGATACTTCTGGCCGGGTGATCCAGATCAAACAAGTGGTCAAAAACAGCAGATTCGACCACACCGCCTTGAAATACACTGACTCGCCTGGTCGAACCGGCTAGTTCGTTTCCAGGTTTCGGGTGACCCTCCACACCAGCCATAACACAGGTATCCCTATCAGGGTCGTAAATATGAAAAATTTCGGATACCCAATACTGTCAACGATCGTTCCTGAATATCCGCCGATTGTTTTGGGCAGCAATGTCATCAGCGAGCTGAATATTGCATATTGAACAGCTGTGAATGACACACTGGTAAGGCTGGAGAGAAAAGCAACAAACGCAGCACTGGCAAATCCCGCGGCCAGGTTATCTATTGTTACAGCTGTATACATAACTGTGAAATCGCGGCCAGCCAGTGCCAGCCAGACAAATACCAGGTTAGTGAATGCAGTAAGAATCGCACCGATCATCAGGGTACGGTAGACGCCGTAGCGGGTCGCAACGATTCCGCCCATAAAGCCGCCCACGATACTGACTATCACGCCAAAGGTCTTCACGGCAGTTGCGATCTCGGGTTTTGTAAAGCCAAGGTCCTGGTAAAAAATATTCGAGATAACACCGGGCACGATGTCGGATATGCGATATAAACCGATCAACAGCAGTATCAGTATTGCTGTTTTCAAACCATAGCGCATGAAGAAGTCTGAAATCGGTTCAATCCAGGTCTCATGCGCCATTGCTCTGTTCACCGCACCTGCCTGAATCAGTAACTTACCTACCAGGATTGAAGCTAAAACAGACAGTGTGAAATGAATCAGTTCGACGAAAAAGCCAATAACCGCATCGTTTCCGAGCAGTTCTGTCAGGCCATTGAAAATACCGCTGGTGTAGAAAAAAGCCGTGATGAATACCGTGACCGCACAAATGAAGACAAAAACGAGCCGCAGATAATCAACCGTTTTATAGATATGCTGTTTTCTCTGGCTAATGTCTGGTTCCGGAATCAGCAGCGTTGTGGCGACACCTATCGTCATTACTGCGGCCATGGCGAAATATGTCAGCCGCCAGGCTTCATAAACATAGTGTAATTTTTCAGAGCCGAGCCATGATGCGAGAAAGAGTGCGCCGGCACCGGAAACCACCATGCCGATCCGGTAACCGGCGATATACGATGCAGACATCATGCCCTGGTAGCGTGGCTTGGCTGATTCAATCCTGTAGGCATCGATCACGATGTCCTGGGTAGCGGCGGAAAATCCCAGCAGCACAGCTGCCAGCGCCATAAACGTAAGCGCAGCTTCGCTGTTGCTCGGATCAATGCTGCCCATCATGCAGATAGCAGAGATGATTAGAAGTTGAGCGACAAGAAGCCAGGAACGCCTGCGCCCCAGTAGTTTCGTTAATATGGGAAAAGGTATCTTGTCGATTAGCGGCGCCCATACAAACTTGAATGAGTAGCCGAGCGCAGCCCAGCTGAAGAATGTGACTGTTTTGCGCTCTATTCCCGCTTCGCTGAGCCAGAGGGATAGTGATGAAAATATGAGTAATAATGGAATTCCGGCGGAAAAGCCAAGAAACAGCATGGCCAGAACACGCGGACTCAATAAAGACCGAAACGTTTCATTCCAGCTTTGTATCGAGTCGTTCGGGTCAGTAGTCATGCGAGCACATAGTTATAATCGATGATTAGCGGTGCATGATCGGAAAAGCGTTCATCCTTGTATATGCTGGCAGATTTGACCAGCGGTGCAAGCTTCGGTGTGATCACCTGGTAGTCGATGCGCCAGCCTGTATTATTGGCCCATGCCTGTCCCCGGTTAGACCACCAGGTGTACTGGTGCTCTTGCTGATTCACCACGCGAAAGGCATCAACATAACCGATTTCACCGAACAGCGTGTCCATCCATGCGCGTTCTTCCGGCAGGAAGCCGGAGTTTTTCTGGTTGCTGCGCCAGTTCTTGATATCAATTTTCTTGTGGGCAATGTTCCAGTCGCCGCATATGATAAATTCGCGGCGTTTGCGCCGCAGGCTCTGCAGATAGGGCATGAAACGATCCATGAAATCAAACTTTACTGCCTGGCGCTCCTCGCTGGATGAGCCTGAATGCATGTACAGGGATATAACGCTGAGTTTATCGTACTGAAATTCAAGGTATCGTCCTTCGATATCGATATCGTGCCAGCCAAGACCTTCCATGACTTTCTTTGGCTTCACTTTGCTGTAGATCGCTACGCCGCTGTAACCCTTCTTTACTGCATCATGATAATGGCAGAAATAATCGTCGGGTTTGAACTGCTCGTGTGTTAGCTGGTCTTCCTGCGCTTTCGTCTCCTGGATGCAGACGATATCGGCATCGATTTTTTTCAGCCATTCATAGAAGCCTTTTTTTGCGGCAGCACGAATGCCGTTGGTATTTACCGAGATTACACGCATGATTGTTTGATGATTTAAACTGAGGCGTTATGATACGCGTGCAATCTCAAGCTTGCCACCAAAACCGGTAATAAATCGATGCAGGAAAACATGCAGGACAACAAAAAGCGCTTCATCCAGCTGGCCATAGAAAATGATGTGCTCAGGTTTGGTGAATTCACACTCAAATCCGGCCGCAACAGCCCGTATTTTTTCAATGCCGGACTGTTCAACACAGGAAAGGCGCTTGCAGAACTGGGCGCCTGTTATGCCCGGGTTATCGTTGATCAGGCACTGGAGTACGATGTGTTGTTCGGGCCCGCTTACAAGGGGATACCGCTGGTAGCGGCTATCGCAGTTGCACTTTCAACTGAACACGGTATCGATAAATCCTATGCGTTTAATCGCAAAGAGGCCAAGGCTCACGGTGAAGGTGGCAATATCGTCGGTGCCGATGTTCATGGCAGCGTTTTAATTGTCGATGATGTAATTACTGCAGGAACGGCTATTCGCGAGGCGGTCGATATCATCTCTGCCGAGGGTGGCGAAACATCGGCGATACTAATTGCGCTTGATCGACAGGAAAAAGGCCAGGGCGAATTGTCGGCGATACAGGAAGTGCAGCAGGATTTTAATGTGTCAGTACACAGCATCATAACCATGGCTGACCTGATTGCATATATACAGAATGATAACAACTACGGCCAGTACCTGGATGCGATGCAGGCATACAGGGATCAATACGGTATTTAATCGCAGAGGCGCGGTGGCGCAGAGAAAATATTGTTTGTGTCATCTCGTCCGGAGGGAGAGATCGCTTTGAATACTGGAGATTTCTCCTCACTCCGCACGTAGAAATGATGGGTTATTGTTATTCAAAATAATAAATGATTTTAACTCTGCGCCTCAGCGCCTCTGCGGTAAAAAAATCATCCCAAAATCAGTTTTAATCCTATCAACAGCGTCACCACTTCAAATGTGCGTTTAATGACTTTATTGCCTTTAACGATCGCCAGGTGCGCACCCAGGTAGCCACCAATCAAGGAGCCCAGCAGCAGGGCGGGCAGCCATGGCCAGTAGATTTCTCCCAGCAGGCCCAGGGTGATCGCGCCGGCGCCATTCCAGAACAGGCCAACCAGAACCAGGGTATAGGCAACTGCGCGTTTGTAATCCATGCCAAACCACCGAATAAGCCACAAGGTCACGAACAATCCCGTGCCTGAAGTCAGTGATCCGTTGAGCACGGCAATCAAAAACAGGATGATTCCGCCAAAAATATAACCCTGTCTATCCCGATGGGCGGGTGTGTATTGCTGACCAAGTTGAGGTGAAAAAACAGAATAAATACCCAGACTCATGGTCAAAATCCCCAGAGCGATCTGTGCTGAGCGGTCAGGCACCTGCAATATGATACTGGCACCGAGAATAACGCCCGGCAGCCCGATGATGATCATAAACAGGGCAAATTGCCGCTCCAGGTGGCTTTCACGCAAGTGCCGGGTAGTGGCGCCGATACCGAGAGCGACTGTCGCAACCTTGTGTGTCGCCAATGCGATACCGAATGGCAGGCCCAGAAAAATAAGTGCCGGTAGCTGGATCAGCCCGGCACCGCCGCCGGAGAGTGCTGAAAACACATTCGCCAGCAGGGAAATTACAAAAATAAGGGCGTGATCAAGCATGCTATGTATGAATCAGGGGCGAGCGTGTGCATTCTGCCATAGTGTGACTATACTGAAAGAGTGAGTATTAAGCTTGCAAAGGCGTTGATTTGATAGATGTTGAGAGGTAGAAAAATGGTTTCCAGCAGGGTGTTGATATTAATGATATCTGCATTATTTGTGGTGAGTGCACAGGCGGGTATGTATCGATGGGTCGATGAGAATGGTGCCGTGCATTATGGTGACAAGGTGCCTGCGAAGTACCTGAAAAAAGAACACCAGGAGTTAAATGAGCAGGGAACCACAGTAAAAAAACATGATCGCGCAATGACGGCTGATGAAAAAGCTGATAAGAAAAGACAGGAAGCCGAACGTAAGCGCCTGGAAAATGAGCAACGCGCACAGGCATTACGTGATCGTGTATTAACGGACACCTATACAACCGAACGTGACCTGGTCGCCGCCAAGGATGCCAGGCTTGATGCCATTGACTCTCAGTTACAGCTGTCGAGAGATATTATCGAAAGCTCGGCTATGAAGGTTGAAAAAACTGAAAAGCTGATTGAAAACATCAAGGCATCCGGCAAAATGGTACCGGAAGCAACATATGCCAAGCTTGAGCGTGAGAAATTACAGCTGGCAACCCAGAAAGGCGTGCAGCAGGGGCATCAAATAAAGCGCGATGAAGTGATCGAACAATTCGATGGATATATCGAACGATTCCGTGAACTCATGGCTGAGAAGCAGAAAAAACGTGATGCTTACGCAAGGCGCAAAGCGGATAGAGAAAGGGCCGCGAGTGGACTGCCACCAATAGAGTAATAGCTGCTTTAACTGTAATAGTCAGGATTTAATCTGACAGTCAGTGTCAGATTAACTCAAACTCAGAAAAATTTACTCTCGCAGAGGCGCAGAGAACGCAGAGGAAGATGAATAAAATGATTCTGTCTTTGTAAAAAACACATATCACCTCTGCGTTCTCTGCGTCTCTGCGAGAAGACAGTATGTTAAACATCCAGCAACTGTCAGATAAGTCTTAACTACTACTCTTTAACCTTTAATCAGCGTACCAACACCTTCATCGGTAAGTAATTCAAGCAGTACTGTGTGTTCAACGCGTCCGTCGATAATGTGCGAGGTCTTTACACCTGATTTAACCGCATCCAGTGCGCAGTTAACTTTTGGCAGCATGCCACCATGAATTGTGCCATCCGCTATCAGTGCATCGATATCGCTTGTTTTCAAACCTGTTAGCACTTCGCCATCCTCGTCTAGAATGCCAGCGGTATTGGTGAGCAATATCAATTTTTCTGCGCCCAGAACACTTGCAAGTTTGCCTGCTACAAGGTCAGCATTAATGTTGTAAGACACCTGGTCTTTACCGACACCAATGGGAGCAATTACAGGAATGAAGTCGCCATGATCGAGTGTCTCGACAATGGCTGGATCAATGCCGGTGACTTCACCAACATGGCCGAGGTCAATGATTTCCGGCACATCCAGCTCGGGTGAAGAGCGCTCGATTTTCATCTTGCGTGCATGTATCAATCCGCCATCCTTGCCGGTGAGGCCAACCGCACTACCACCGTTATAGTTGATTAGATTGACGATGCTTTTATTGACCAGGCCACCGAGAACCATTTCGACAACGTCCATGGTTTCGCGGTCAGTTACGCGCATACCTTCAACAAACCTGGATTCTTTGCCAATGCGTTCCAGCAGCTGACCGATCTGCGGCCCGCCGCCATGTACAACGACCGGATTAACGCCAACCTGTTTTAACAGCACGATGTCCCTTGCAAAGCCGTTTTTCAGCTTTTCATCGGTCATTGCGTTACCACCGTACTTGATGACGATGGTTTTTTTATGCAGCCGCTGAATATAGGGCAGGGCTTCAGATAATACGTTGGCTACATTTTGTGCGGATTTTTTATCCACGACTTACTCCGGTTGTTTTTTAGTTCTATTTACCGCAAAGACGCAAAGGACGCAAAGAACGGGCTGGTAATTATTCGCAGCTAAAGCCGCTCCTGCATACAAGGTGCTGCTTAATATATTG
>CAZRKQ010000056.1:0-5871 GCA_964600755.1 uncultured Thiotrichaceae bacterium | reverse complement strand
CGTTTTACTCGGTACAGCACTGTTCGTATCCGCATCCGTTGCGAATGCTGCTACAGCGTTCTACCCTACCGACGGCAATATCAACTTTGTACTGGAAACAGGTGATCTGGGCGATTACACCCTGGCTATTTATGATGAGGTAGCTGATTTTGGCACCCCGGATTTTCTCGAAGTAACAGCGCCAGAGCTGATCTTCTGGGATGGCGTCGATACGCTTAGTGACGTGGATGCTAATTCTGTGACAATTGACGGTGACTTTGTGCTGGCAGTGTCCGATGGTGGTGCATGGATAGGCGGCGATGTTAACTTTGGTTCTACACTCACTGTGCCAGAAGCGAATGCCTATGCGATCCAGTTTACTGGTGCGGGTGGATTTGAGCTGGTCGTTGATGTTCAACCGGTTCCGGTTCCTGCAGCGGTATGGCTGTTCGGTTCAGGCCTGCTCGGTCTGGTCGGAGTTGCACGTCGTCGCGCTTGATTACACGACAACTTGTAGTTCAAAAAAATAGCGACTCCGGTCGCTTTTTTTTTCGCCGAATAAACTTTTCTATAGTTTGTTGCTGCGTGTAATACAGCACTCATTATTCAAATGATGACTGGTTTCTTCACAAAATTATTTTCATCGAGATTAGTATCTGAATTGTCGGATAATATTACATAGTGATATTGTTATAACGGGTTGATAATATTAATAATAACTATGTAGTGTAGGATTTTCTTGATTTAATATATTTATATCAAGTCTTAAGTGGATTGATGGATATTTTACATGTGATTGATTTATATATTAATTTATATACGCTGACTGCAAGTCACGATTACCTCCTTTTCGGATTAATTTACAGTTTCCTTTTTTTAAAAGTTAGAATATATTTAAGTCTATGAAATTCATAGAAATAATAAAGCTGGCATGCAACTTGTATATACAGAATTAGCTTTTATTAACCTCTCGGTTGTTAGAAGACATTGGTAGCTGGCAAGACAAGATGTATAGTCGGCGCAGGAATCCAAATTTTTAAAAATATAGGATATAAACTATGAAAATTACACAACTATTAGTGGCGACTGTGCTCGGTCTCTCTGTTACAGCGGCTAATGCCAATGTAATATGGACAACAGATCCGAATACTTTAGCTGGTGGTGACCCTCAGGAAGTATCATTAATAAATTTTGCTATTGATAGCAATATGTACGATCTGATATTTTATAATGCTGGGAGTGATCCATCAGTTGCTGCTACCAGCCTTGTCATCCCAAGCCTGACAGGTGTAGTCGAAGTCACACCAGATTCTGCTCCTAACTATGTTGGGGTGTATGATTTTGGTGGTCCTGATCAGGATTCGGCTTTTCTGGGTGCTACGCCAGAATTTGAATTAGCACTCTATGATCCTAATGCAGGTACATATACTGAGGTAGTTAGTTTCACTACAATTATCGAAGGAAACTCATATGCAATCCAGTTTGATAATGGTGTCACAGGGCAAATCCTTGGTGTAGATTTAGCACCGATTCCGGTTCCAGCCGCTGTCTGGCTGTTCGGTTCAGGTCTGATAGGTCTGGTTGGAGTTGCACGCCGTCGCGCTTGATTACGACATCGTGTAGTTCAAAAAAGCAGCGGCCCCGGTCGCTGTTTTTTTTCGCCCTGAATAATTACATGCCCGGTTTTTCAACAATATTTCAGCATCAACAGGACTTCAGCAGCCCAGCTGCGACTTCCAGCTGATCAGCAGGCTGGCATCCGGCGATGCGCCGACCTTGATGTCCTCGCTGAAGCCAACGTCGATGGCTGAACATTTGCCGGTATTGATAGCACCGCCGAAAATAATGATTACTGCGCTGCCCAGAAAATCCAGGCTAGTGTCCCGGTAATAACCGGAATGCCCGGCCAGCTGCAGCTTGAGGGCAAACGTCGGATTGAAGGCAATATGCGCACCGGCGTGGCCAAAGAAAACAAGGTCTTCAGTTTCCAGGCCCGTGAGCACGGAATCACCCGGCAGCACCACGCCTATGTTGGTATCGATCATCGACAGCTCGCCCAGGTTGCTGGAGCCCGCCAGCCAGAACGAGTAGTCGAGGTCATCATTGCCGGTCAGTTCGTCTGCGTCGCCAACGGGTACATCAATCGCGGCCCACAGGCTGAGTGCCTGTTCAGAACCTTGATAAAGACTGTGGCCGAGGCCGAGCTGGAAGTCGGCCATGCCGGATTGTGAAGTGCTGGTATCGATGCTGGTGGTGCCGACATTGGCATAATAAAGCCTGAATTGATCATCCGCAACCTCAGGTCTGCTGGCACGGGGCAGGCTGAACAGCTTGTGCCATTCATCAATCGCATGATCGAAAACGCCGCCACTTCTGTAGATGAAGGGAATATCCAGTTTCAATGCCCAGCGCTCACTCAGGCCGTAAATACCCCCCAGAGTCAGGTTGTATGATTCGAAATCGACGTAGAGTGATTCACTGGCGCTTGTTTCAGAGTTAAGGGTATTGGCAATGTCCAGCGACAGGCTGTAGTTTAATTTTTTAGCCTGGGGCAGGCGTGCCGGTGTTGGCAGCGGTTGGCCGTATACCAGCGTGAACGGATTCTGGTCCCTGGTCAGGAATGGATCAGCGTGGCTGCTGGCTGCAGAAATTATGAAAAATATTGCACTAAAAATGGCAGGCAATAAAAAAGCCCCACAGGCTTTAGGGCCAATGGGGCTTGTTCTGAACAACGTCTATCGACTTACTTCAGACCTGCGTAGAAAGCAGACAGGTTGGCAATATCGGCGTCGCTCAGTGGCTTGGCCATGGCGTTCATGGTCGGATCTGTGCGTGTACCGTCCTTGAAGGCTTTCATCTGCTTGGTCAGGTAAGCTTCTTTTTGGCCGGCCAGGTTAGGGTAGGTAGGAACAGCGCTGATGCCGCTGGCGCCGTGACAACCACCACATGAAGCCGCTTTTGCCTTACCTGCAGCAGCGTCGCCTGCAGATGCAACATTGGCAGCTGTAACCAGTGCAACAGCAGACAGTACAGTCAGAATTTGACGTTTCATAGTATTCTCCGAAGAATGTATTTTAGCCTGAAAACAGGAAAATAGTTTAAATTTCAAGCGCTTGAAGCTACCAGGCGCGGTTAGAATGTTTATAAGTGTTTAATAATACCGTAAATTAGTTATCTTGAAAAGTTGTTAAAGGTAGCGTCCGCCGCTAGCAACCAGTACGACAATCAGGCCGATTGAAAGGTTCAACCCGATCAGTTTCCTGATCTGTGCCAGCCGTTTGCCGCCTTCAGCATAATCCTGCACAACCACGGCATGTCTGAGTCTGCGATAGGGTGCAAAAAAGACGTGAAAATAGATCAGTACCATAATGATACCGGCGCCATGCATGATATGAATGTGCATACCGGCATTCGCAAATCCACCGAATACGCTGAACAACATCCAGTAGCCAGTGATGAGGATGGTAATAATGCTGAGCCATACCCATAGAAAAAACAGTTTGAATACCTGGGCCCATAACTGCAGGCGCTGCGGTGGCTCAAGAATTTGTGCTGCTGCGGGGCGCAGGGCCATATAGGCGAAAAACATGCCGCCAACCCATATAACAGCGGATAACAGGTGTAGTGCAATGCTGACAGACATATTCATCTCCAAATCAAGGTCGCGGGCATATTACAGGCTTGCTGCGGATTTCTCATCTGCTTTGTGATGAAATTTTCAACGCAAAGACGCTAAGGCGCAAAGGACGCAGAGTAAAATATGGATGGTATAACATTTCGTCAGAAGCAAATGACCCCGCAAGCGGTATGGCATTATCAGGTGATTACGTCGTATGCAGAAAATAAAAAACAGACTTTTTTGTAAACACAAAAGGTTACCTTTGCGTTCTCTGCGTCTTTGCGCCTTTGCGTTAAATTATGTGTGACATAAGGGCTAGAGACTAAGGTGCCACAATGTTGTAAAGTGTGCGCCCTTTAAAGTACTGAGCCCAAGAGGAATAATCATGGCAGATTTCAAAATTGCCCCGTCCATCCTGTCAGCTGATTTTGCGCGACTCGGTGAAGAAGTTGATAACGTGCTGAAATCGGGTACGGATATTGTTCATTTTGATGTTATGGATAACCACTATGTGCCCAATCTGACTATTGGCCCGTTGGTATGTGAAGCCCTGCGCAGCCATGGTGTTACTGCAGACATCGATGTGCATATGATGGTGAAGCCTGTCGACCGTATTATTCCGGATTTCGCCAAAGCGGGTGCGACCTACATCACTTTCCACCCTGAGGCATCAGAACACATCGACCGCAGTTTGCAGCTGATTCGTGAAAGTGGCTGCAAGAGCGGACTGGTTTTCAATCCTGCTACTCCGCTGAGCCATCTGGAATACGTGCTCGACAAGATCGACATGGTGTTGTTGATGTCGGTTAACCCGGGATTTGGCGGCCAGTCATTTATTCCGGCGACACTGGACAAGCTGCGTGAAGCCCGCAAGATGATTGATGCGTCCGGTTACGACATCCGCCTGGAAATCGATGGCGGTGTCAAAGTGGATAACATTCGAGAAATTGCCGAGGCCGGCGCAGATACCTTTGTTGCGGGTTCAGCTATTTTCGGTGCCGCATCTGAGAGCGATGCCAATGTCTACGATACCGTGGTTGGCAAGATGCGTGAAGAGCTGTCAAAAGTAGCGTAACAAATGGAACTATCGACAGCAGTTGTAGATATGAAGTTAAAGCGTCCTGAAATGGTGCTGATCGATGTTGACGGTACCCTGGTCGACAGCGTACCTGACCTTGCCTTTTGCGTTGATGCCATGATGAATCAGCTAGGCATGCCAGAACGCGGTGAACAGCGTGTTCGTCACTGGGTAGGCAACGGTGTTGAGCGCCTGGTCAAACGCGCGCTCGTTAACCAGATTGACGGCGAGCCCGATGAGGCCCTGTTTGCCAAAGCATTGCCGGTGTTCGAGGCCCTGTACCGGGAAAATACTTCTAAGCGCAGTTGCCTCTATCCGGGTGTTAAACAGGCGCTGGATTTTCTGCAAACAACCGGTGTGCGTATCGGCTGTGTCACCAACAAGGCCAGTCAGTTCACCCTGCCGCTGCTGCAGGACCTGGGCGTACGTGATTATTTCGAGATTGTCATCTGCGGCGATATGGTCGAGCGCAAGAAACCGGATCCAATGCCATTGCTGCAGGCTGCAGAACAGCTTGAAACCGAGCCACAGGCTTCAATGATGCTGGGCGACTCGATGAGTGACGTCAATGCCGCGCGCGCAGCCGGTTTCCATATCGTGTGCATGTCCTATGGCTACAATCACGGTGAAGATATTCGTGATTACGATCCCGATGCGGTGGTGGACACGATGGCTGAAATCAAGGATATTGTCGATTGGTAACAGCCGGCTGGTAACATTGGCTGCTCTCAATTATGATTAGCGCATGAATATTTTTTCCATACAAAACAAACAGGCACATAACATCAGCTGGCGATGGTGAGGTGTTGTGTATTGCGCTTGTAAACTTTTGTACTGGAAAATGATATGTCACCTGAAGCCGATAAAAACTCTTTAATCGAAAAACTCAAAAGCACCGACTGCAATCGTGTCCCTCTGGTGCGTGAAGTGCTGGCCGATCTCGATACGCCGCTCAGCACCTATCTCAAGCTGGCCAATGCGCCATACTCCTATTTGTTTGAATCCGTTCAGGGGGGCGAGAAATGGGGGCGTTACTCCATCATCGGCCTGCCGTGCAGAACTGTTATCAAGATTAACAGGCGAACGGTAACTACCGAAGTTGACGGCAGTGTGATTGCAGAAGAGCAGGTCGACGATCCGCTGGGCTGGATCACAGAATTCCAGCAGCGCTACAAGGTACACGAAGATGCAAACC
>CAZRKQ010000055.1:0-3306 GCA_964600755.1 uncultured Thiotrichaceae bacterium | reverse complement strand
ACCGATGGCCTGTTAATGCGGTTGGCAAAAGAAGACTTTATCGAGTTACTCAAGAATCAGCTGGTCAATCGTGTTGATTATGGGCAGGCAACAGCCATGGTCGATGAGGATGCAGTCTGGATCGACGTCAGAACTGCGGATGAATATGAAAGCTGGGCATTTGAGGATAGCGTAAATATACCTCTTGCAGACCTGCGGGGTGAAATGTCTGAGCTGGCCTTTAATACGAAATATATTATTTGCTGTGATACCGGCAGGCGCAGTGAATCGGCCGGTTTCATGTTAAGCCACAGAGGGTTCGATGTGTATGTGCTGGATGGCGGTATACCCGGACCTTCAGCCGAACCCGTGCCTGTAGATTCACCGGTCACCGACAAGCTTGCAGCTGATGTAGCTAATATCGATAACTTCAGTCAGTCTGCAGCAGGCAAAACCTGTGCAGAAGGTGAAACAGCGTTCGTTGTGTCTACAGCACATAGTGAGGAGCTTGCATCATTACGTACAGAAAATGAAAAACTGCTTGCAGAGATGAAGGAATACCAGTGTGCTGAAGCTCGCATGGCGGAGCAGATAGGACAGCTGCGTGGTGAGCTTTGCGATTCAGGAGAGAAGTTGGTCTCGCTGTATACCCGGGTGTCAAGCGATGCGGAAGATATGCAGTTGCTGCAGGGCCAGTATGCCTCCTTGCAGGAACAGCATGTAGATGTGGTGAGTGCTCACAAGCTGGAGCTTGAACAGCTGGAAGAACATTTGAACGAGAGCCGGTCACAGGCAGATGTTGCCCAGGAAAAATACCATCAGCTTATAGAGGAAGTGGCATCGGGGAAGATAGCGCAGCAGGAATTACAGCAGCTGCAGGAAGCACTGACAAAAGCCAATGAGCGGGTGTCGGTGCTTGAAACCGATGTAATCAGGTCGGATGAGGCAGGCACCGTCTTGTTGAATTAAGCTGAAGGCCGGTTGCAGGCGCAACAAACTGAGTTGTCCGGGAAGTTGCCGGGAGGTCTTGACTGCCTGCAGCAGGAAGTCGACGCGTCAGCCGTAGTATAAGAAGAATAAACACACATTGAGGTGATCTGCCGACCGACGGACTACCATGGCTAACCGAGCAGATCAGGCTTGCCTCAGACCCCGTGCAACAATCAAGCGCCAGCATTCCCCGGAGTCTACCGTGCCGACCTTTTTAAAGAGGTCTTTAGCACAGCTAATTGTCATCGGTTCCAGTGACAGGTCGATGTGATCTACATATCCGCGTTTGCGAATCAGGGATTGATAAAGGCGGACCAGCAGTTGACGCCAGTGACTGTCACCCTGTTGGACGACACCGCCGATTGCTGGAGGGAAATAGCCAATGATCAGTAATCCATCATCCTTGAGAATACGCGCCACCTCTGCAATGACTCGTCTGAGATCAGAAAAATGGCGCCATGCTCCAAGAGAGACCACTGCATGACAGGATCCATCGGTAAATGGCAACAGAGTTGCATCCGCCTGAACCGTGTTTATTCCGGGTTCACGCTGCTGCAACAAGCGCAGTGACTCTAACGAAATATCCATGCCGAGTACATCAAACCCTTTACTGACCAGGATGTTGCTCAGTAAACCGGTGCCGCAGCCAAGGTCGAGCACCACCGTGTTTTTTTCCCGACCCTTATAGTCTTCAAATAATATTTCAGCCATATTGCCCGCATGCAGCTTGTGCGTCACAAAGCACTGATCGTAAATCGGGGAGATCCGGTCATAAAACTGCTGGTTGGATTTGCTGCATAAAGCCGCCGCCAGGACCTTGCCCCATAACCGCATGCTAGCCATGGCTCTTGCGAACGTAATAGATTCGAACCGGGAACAGGGAAACGCGGCTTACTTTAGTATAGGACATCACCATATTATCCAAATCCCGCAGGTATGATCCCAAAGCTATCGGACGGCAATGCGGTGCGTAACCAGCAAACAGAAAGCGCCAGATTGGATTCCATCTACCCTTGTCATAACCAAGACAGTAGAACCCATTCATCAGCTGGTAGAAGGTGCGGCTGATCAAGGGGATGTCATCCAGCTCCGTGGTCATGGTAACCAGGATCGCATAACCATCCGGTACCAGGATGCGCTCCATTTCCTTGAGTGCCTGCCTGAGTTCCGTCTCTGGCAGGAGATCGAACAGGTAGCTGGAAACATACAGGTCAAACGTATTCTCTTCCCACGGCAATGCTCGACAGTCGGCCTGCTTGAAACTTGTGCGTAGTGTCAGCTGGTGATGCTTTGATAGATATGATTCCGAGTTTTGTAGCATCTGCTGTGACAGATCCACCGCAACAATTTCCTGGTCTTCCCTGGTTGCTTTCACCAGGCGGCTGAGCAGGTAACCCGTACCAGCGCCAACGTCCACAATCTTGCGTGCTCCCTCGAGCATGGGGCCGCGAAGGGCCTCTCGATTGGACACGCGTTCATAAAAACCCATGATCCAGTCGTAGAAGGGAAACGGATTCGGAATGAGTTTGAGGATCTTCAGTTTCTTTCCGATGGTTTGAAATTCACCGGTTATGGATTCGGAGGTTTCAAACCAAACCGGAACCTCTCGCCGGCCAATCCTGTGGAACCAAACGCTAAAATTTGACCAGAGTTTCATTAGTCGATTCTTCTTCCTGAGGTTGTGAGATTCATCAGTAATCCCCTGAATGCCAGCTATACCAGCAGTCCATTGAAAAGATGCCAGAAAAAATGAGTGCCAATTGGGAATTACTATCATGTATGCAGGTAAACTGCGTTGAGCGGCATCAAGAAGAAAAGTAATAAGTCCTTAAAATACGTGATACTACGTACAAAAAGATCAGTTTATTTAGCTGTCACGCCGCAAACATTTTTACTGCACCCAAACGACCATTTCCCGATGTGGTCGCCTGAGAGAGAGGTCCTGAATATCGCGTTAGGGTGTCTCGCGTCGTCAGAGTTCTGCGAGATATTCTCCATACATCATTAAAATACCACTAGTGCGGAGTTTCCTGAATGAAGGCCAGGTGCCAGAAGTGGAAATTTACGGAAAACATAACAACAAAGAGTGTTAATTTATGAGCAACAGTAAACGGCCCCTACCAGGTGGATGTGATATGCGGTGTGGAGGACCATTCGACTCTTCCCGTATACGAGGTGAAAGCTCATGAGACGCGTGTTGGCAATGATCACCGGTGCTGCTCTGATTCTTGTCAGTGTGGTTCTCTTTCGAACCGCTTCAATAACCAGCCGGCAAATTACTGTCGAGCCGGTAACACCGATAACCATAGACATGAGACTAGCAGCCAAGCGCCTTAC
>CAZRKQ010000054.1:0-3839 GCA_964600755.1 uncultured Thiotrichaceae bacterium | reverse complement strand
TTGTATCTTCCGATGCTCATTGTTTGAAAAAAGTATTTGAGGTCGATAGCAGTCTGTTTCCCCAACTCAAACTTAAGAATACCTTCAACCAGTTTGATGAAAATGCCTTATTCACGGAAGTCAGAGATCATGCTATCCGTTGCGGTGAAACGAAATTTAGCTATACATATAGTGGAGAGGTTACCCATTGGATTGAAGGGATTGAGATTGTCAGAGATTCAGAGTCTGCGGCTAATTTTTGGTCAGATCCGGCGGGCTTGGTGCTTCCATTCAGCAGAAACTTAAATTGCATGATAGGCGGTAGGGGCTCTGGAAAGAGCGCGATTGTAGAAGCGCTAGCGTTCTTGCTTAAACCAATGGAAGCTCAGGAGCATAGCAAGGTTTCGCAGTCTAAATGGGATGCCTGGTATATGCGTGCTCGCGCAACTCTTTCAGGTTGTAATTTGAAGTTGTGCTGGCGAGCTTTCGGGAATGCTGATGTTGACTTTCAGAAAGGGGTATTTCTGTCACGCTATTTCAATCCTAATGATCGTCATGGGGAGGTCGCTGTTACAAACGCAACTGGAGATACTATGGTTTCTCCAGAGTTACCCACCGTTCAACTATATAGATTTCATGATCTCGAACGAGCAGCTGAGGCTGAAGGCTTGCGGAAACTTATAGATGAGGTTTCTGGAGGAATAGATGAGATCGAGGAGAAAATTGAATCCGTTCGCACAGAATTATCCTCTAAGAATGGTGACTTTGTAGCGTTGGGATGGGCTATTAATGATTTAACAAAAGACGGTTCGCCATTGAGATCCTATGTGAAAAGAGCACTCGATTACGCGAAAGTTAATAAAGAAGAAGTTGAGGAACATTTTAAGAAACTCGATTCAATTGGAGCTGCTGGTAAATCACTTAAGCGGATTAGAGATCAATGGGATTTAATCGTTGGCAAGTTTTCGCCGGACGACTTGGCCGACCTTGAAAATCTTGTGGCAGATATTACAGAGGTTATTGCTGATGACGAAGGCAAGTATTTGAGTGGTCTTACAGGGTTTATTGTCGGTGATGAAGCGCATATATCGAAATTTATTCAAGCACTAAATGATGTGCTTGAGTCAAAAAACAAAACTGAGGAACAGTTTATTATTCGTGAGCGTCTGGCGAACCCCACGGTCTAACGTTTGATATTCTTAGGCAGACCAACATTCCAGGGTAGTAACCGTTCGATATCCCCCGGATCTCCTGGTATCTCAGCCAGCAGATGGTGTAGATAATCAAACGGTGTTAACCCATTCGCCTTGGCAGTTTCGATCAGGCTGTACAGCATAGCGCTCGCCTGCGCACCATTGGCTGTGTTGGCGAACAACCAGTTTTTGCGCCCAATCACGAAGGGCTTGATTGCTCGTTCTGCCCGGTTGTTATCGATTTGCAGGTTGCCGTCTTCGGTGTATCGTTCAAGTTTCGACCATTGTCCCAGACTGTAGGCAATCGCCTTGCCAACCGCCGATTTAGGCGGCACCTGAAGTGCTGATTTATCCAGCCAGGCTTTAAACTGATCTAGTAGAGGCTTTGCCTTTGCCAGGCGTTGTGCTTGTTTTTCTGCCGGATCTTTATCTTTGATTTCACTTTCTATCCGGTATAGCTTGCGGATATGGCTGATGGCCCAGTCCGCTTTCCCGGTCTTGCCCTTGATCTGCGCTCGCTGCACCTCGATAAACTTTCGCCGTGCATGTGCAAAGCATCCCACCAGTGTTGCCCCGGTTTGTTCATAACCCGCATAACCATCGACTTGCAGATAGCGCCGGTATCCATCCAGGTAATCTCGGGGACAGCGTCCCGCTCGTGAGTTTTGATAGTCGTACAGTACGATATTCGGGGGCCGATCTTTGCTCAGATTTTTATCCGCTGGTGAATCACTACCGGTACAGTAAACCCACATATAACATCGGCTTTTATCCTCATGGATGACTTTCAGCGGTGTTTCATCGGCATTCATCACGGTTTGCTGTAACTGAATGGCTTTCAGCCGCTGATAAATCGGCACTAGTAGTTCACTGCAGCGGATCATCCAGTCCGCCATGGTTTTCCGACTGAGTTCAATGCCGTATTGCTTGAACATCTGCTCTTGGCGGTAAAGCGGCAGGGCATATTGATATTTGCTGGTAATAATCTGACTTAACAGCGATGCGGTGGCGATACTCTTCGGAATCGGGGTCGGTGGCACCGGGGCGATCTTGATATCAACCTTGGTACCCTGTTGCTCACAGTGTCGGCAGCTGTACTTCGGGCGAATATGCTCGATGACCTTGATACTCGCCGGGATAAACTTAAGCTGCTCACTCTTGTCTTCGCCCATGCAGTGCAGTTCATGGCCACAGCAATCACAGTGTTTATCCGTATCGGCTATATCGTGAACAATGGTTTCCCGCGGTAGATCTTTGGGCAGTGGTTTGCGCTTCGGTTTTCTGCGCGTATAGCTGATCGACTCCTGCTCAGCTTCTGGATCATCCTCCTCAACCGTCTTCTCCGTTTCATTGAACAAGCCCAACTGGTCCAGGTTGACTTCACTGCTTTGGCCAAACTGCCTTTGCTGCGCTAAACGAAACTGTTCGAGTATTTGTTGATATTGCTGTGAGAGATGATCGATCTGGGCGTCTTTTTGAGCCGATAACTCTCGCTCTAAAAGGAGCAGGTTTTTAAGTTCCCGGGGGTCGTCAGGAAGCTGCTTCGATGCCGTTTTCATGCCCGGAATTTTACCAGAAACAGCATCTAAATCAGAGGTTTATCTCGATTATTTAACCAACGCAATGAGCGTATTTCAGTGGCTCGTGACCGATGATGTCATAACCTGATAATAGCCATTCCCATTGCAGATCGTTTAATGTCATCACCCCCGAATGATAGCGGCGCGGCCATTTGAACTTCTCCTTCTCCAGGCGCTTATACCACAGACAAAACCCGCTCTGGTCCCAGTACAGCACCTTGATCCGATCACGGTTCTTGTTGCAGAACACAAACAGTGCCGGGGCAAACGGTGACAGTTCCATCTCCTGCTCAACAATGATTACCAGACCATTGATCGATTTGCGAAAGTCCACCGCATCCCGGTGCAGGTAAATCGAGCCTGCATCAACGAACATCCTCATGACAGGGCCTTCATCAACCGGGCCAACCAGAGTGGTTCAGCGCTTGTAGGCACCTGCAAACGACTATCCCGGTATTGCAGTACCATTACAGGCTGGGTTGGCATTGCCTGTACAGGCTTTGGTTGGACCTGGATGAACTGGTTCGGCTTCGACACCAGATCTTTGCGTCTCAATATTTTGCGCTGGCGATAAAATGTCTTGGCGTATATGCCCTCCTGTAAGCAAAAGGCGACGCCGGTCAATCCGCTTTGTTCATGTCGCTCGATTATGTCTTGCCACTCAGCGTTGCTTCTGTGTTCTTGTTTAGGCATGCCTGGCTTCCCTTTGAAAAAGAAACCAGTCTATTCAGCGCCACCAATATCTACAGGTGGGGTTGGCCGGACGATTACGATTATTCTACCAGAAATTACCAATAATTTCAGTATAATCAATGCCTTATTTATATTTCAGGTTCGACTATTTAAGCAGCCGAGCCCGATATCCAGAATCGACATTCACGATGCCCTCCGATCGGCCCACGCGATTCTAACGCGTCACTTCGTTGGTATTGTCAGGTCTCCTTGATTTCCTCAATAAGCCGACTTACCTTTTCCTTGATCGTATTACGAACCTGTCGAAAGTCCGCCATCTCCATATTTTTTGGATCTGGTATCTTCCATTCCACTCGTTTCCTGGCCCTAATATGGGGGCATTCGTCACCGCAAC
>CAZRKQ010000053.1:0-8186 GCA_964600755.1 uncultured Thiotrichaceae bacterium | reverse complement strand
TTCTCCGCCCTTGCCGTTGAAGATTGTTACAGCCGAACTTTTTTTGCACCTTAAGACACGGACCAGGTGATTTGATGCGTTGTCAGGTAAAGTCAGCGTTTCACCTGTGGTGATATCGCCCTTGTAATATATACGAGTAATACGCAATGCTGAAGCTATGAATTAAATCTGCGCCAGATTTCGAGTGTGGCCTGTGACTGGTTAAGTGTATAAAAATGAAGGCCAGGTGCGCCGGATTCGAGCAAACGTGAACACAGGCTGGTAACTACTTCGGTTCCAAAAGCGAGCAGGCTATCGATATCATCTTCATA
Organism: uncultured Thiotrichaceae bacterium; assembly: GCA_964600755.1. Classification (GTDB taxonomy): domain Bacteria; phylum Pseudomonadota; class Gammaproteobacteria; order SZUA-229; family SZUA-229; genus JABDQW01. Next base: position 7,875 of record CAZRKQ010000053.1, on the reverse strand, counting down.
TGCTTCCAGTTGTTTTCGAATCCAGCGTGGAATTTCCGCTCCGCAGTTATCCGAAAATCTCACAAGACCTTTGTAATTTGTAATCGGCATAATGCCGGGAACAACAGGAACATCGAGATTAGACTTGCTGCAGTTATCCATGAAGCGTAGATAAGCATCTATGTTATAGAAATACTGGGTGATGGCAGAATCAGCACCAGCATCTATTTTGCGTTTAAAATATTCAAAGTCAGACTCTGGTGTTATTGATTCGGGGTGATACTCAGGATATGCGGCCACCTCGATATGAAAGTGGTCGCCAGTTTCATTGCGTATAAATTCAACCAGTTCATTTGCATGCTTGAAATCATTTGCTCCTCTACCGCCCTCAGGAATATCTCCGCGCAGAGTAACCAGGCGGGTAACGCCTATGCTGATGTAGTGTTCGATCAGTGCCTTTATTTGTTCGCGAGTCGAGCCGATGCAGGAAATGTGAGGGGCAACTGATGAATTATCCTGTCTGAGTCGATCAACAGTGTCCAGAGTGCGGTCACGGTTCGAGCCCCCGGCACCGAACGTAACAGAATAAAAAGAAGGATGCATGTTCTCATTAAGTTGATCGCGGACAGCAAGAAGCTTTTCCATTCCAGCGTCAGTGCGGGGTGGAAAAAACTCGCAGCTGAATAAGTTACTGGCGTCCATAGGCGTACTCATGATTGTTCAAGACTCAAGTTATTAGAACAAGGGTGCTGTGATAACAGCACCCTGTGTAAAAGATTAATAACGGTAGTGTTCAGGCTTGTAAGGACCATCCATCGGTACATTGATATAATCAGCCTGATCCTTGGATAATTTTGTCAGATCAACGCCGATCTTCTGCAGGTGCAGGCGGGCAACTTTTTCATCAAGTAATTTGGGTAGTACGTAAACCTTGTTTTCGTATTTATCCGTGTTGGTGAAAAATTCGATTTGAGCCATGACCTGGTTGGTAAATGATGCTGACATCACAAAACTCGGGTGACCTGTAGCACAACCAAGATTAACCAGTCGGCCTTTGGCAAGGATGATAATACGTTTGCCATCCGGGAAAATAACATGGTCTACCTGGGGTTTGATTTCTTCCCATTCGTATTTTTCCAGCGAAGCGATATCGATTTCGGAATCAAAGTGGCCAATGTTGCACACGATGGCTTCATTCTTCATTGATGCCATGTGGTCATGATTGATGACATTTACATTGCCGGTAGTTGTAACAAAAATATCACCCTGTCTCGCTGCATCATCCATGTTTACGATGCGGTACCCTTCCATTGCGGCCTGCAATGCACAGATAGGATCAATTTCAGTGACCCATACAGTGGCACCCATACCGCGGAAAGCCTGTGCGCAGCCTTTGCCGACATCGCCGTAACCCAGAACAACGCAGATCTTTCCGGCAACCATTACATCGGTAGCGCGCTTGATACCATCTAGCAGTGACTCACGACATCCGTACAGGTTGTCGAACTTTGACTTGGTTACCGAGTCATTGACGTTCATTGCAGGGAACATGAGTTCACCAGACTCCTGCATTTGATACAGGCGGTGTACACCGGTTGTGGTTTCTTCGGTAACGCCTTTTACGCTTTCGACTATCTGGGTCCATTTACTCGAACCATCAGTAATAGTTCGTTTGAGTAAATCGATAATGGCTTTCCATTCTTCATTGTCACTTTCCCTGGCGTCAGGAACGGTGCCTGCTTTTTCGTATTCGGCACCCTTGTGTACCAGCAGGGTTGCATCACCACCATCATCAAGAATCATGTTTGGAGTGCCGCCATCAGGCCATGTCAGCGCCTGTTCAGTACACCACCAGTATTCTTCGATGGTTTCGCCTTTCCATGCATAAACAGGAATGCCTTCTGCAGCAATAGCAGCGGCTGCCTGGTCTTGTGTCGAAAAGATATTGCATGATGCCCAGCGGACTTCTGCACCCAGAGCAACCAGGGTTTCGATCAGAACCGCAGTCTGGATTGTCATGTGGAGGCTGCCGGTTATGCGGGCGCCCTGTAGAGGATTTTTATTGCCATATTCTTCGCGCAGTGCCATCAGGCCCGGCATTTCTGTTTCGGCAATGGATATTTCCTTGCGGCCCCAATCGGCCAGGGAGAGGTCAGCGACCTTGTAATCGGAAAAGTTTTTTTCAACAACAGCATTCATTTCTCATCTCCTAATCAGTATTAAGAAATGAGCGCCGTTGTTAATGTCTGAGCCTGACCCCGTTAGAAGACGTATAGATTTGTATTTGCGAATCTATACGTCTTCTAACGGGGCTGCAGCGCCCCTCAGAGCGGGTTGAACCGGATTATAGCTTAGCCAGGCCTGAATTTACACAGGACTGGCCGGGATTATAAGCCGGCTGCTTCCTTCAGTGCGGCCGCTTTGTCGGTTTTTTCCCAGGTGAAATCAGGCTCTTCGCGTCCGAAATGTCCATAGGCGGCGGTAGCGCCATAAATGGGGCGCAATAGATCGAGCATCTTTATCAGGCCTTTTGGCTTGAGATCAAAGTGGTCGCGCACAAGTTCAATTATTCGGTCATCATCAATATTGCCAGTACCAAATGTCTGTACCGAAATAGAAGTTGGTTCTGCTACACCAATGGCATAAGAGATCTGGATTTCACACTTGTCAGCAAGACCGGCAGCGACGATGTTCTTGGCAACGTAGCGCCCGGCATAGGCGGCAGAACGGTCGACTTTTGACGGGTCTTTCCCGGAAAATGCACCGCCACCGTGGCGGGCCATGCCACCATAGGTATCTACGATAATCTTACGACCCGTCAGGCCGCAGTCGCCGACGGGTCCGCCGATGACAAATTTTCCAGTTGGGTTGATATGGATGTCGTCCTGCGAGCATTGATCCAGCCATTCCGCCGGCAATACCGGCTTGATGATTTCATCCATAACGGCTTCGCGAAGATTTTTATATTCAATATCAGGATCATGCTGTGTAGAAAGTACCACGGCGTTGATACCGACGGGCTTGCCATCGACATATTTAAATGTAACCTGGCTTTTTGCGTCCGGGCGCAACCAGGGCAGGGTACCATTCTTGCGCATCTCGGCCTGACGCTTTACCAGCCTGTGGGCATAGGTAATAGGTGCGGGCATCAGCACGTCGGTTTCATTGCTCGCGTATCCGAACATAAGACCCTGGTCGCCTGCGCCCTGCTCATGTTCGCCGGATTCATCGACACCCATGGCAATATCTGCGGACTGCTTGTCGATCGAAGTCAGCACGGCACAGGATTCCCAGTCAAAGCCCATATCTGAATGGTTATAGCCGATTTCCTTCACCGTTTTGCGCACGACAGCCTGCATATCGACCCAGGCTTCGGTGGTGATTTCACCAGAAATAATGACCATGCCGGTGTTGACCATGGTTTCACAGGCAACTCGCGCCTCGGTGTCCTGTTCAAATATTGCGTCGAGAACGGCGTCTGATATCTGATCAGCAACCTTGTCCGGATGGCCTTCAGAAACCGATTCTGATGTGAATAAATGTTCGCTCATATTTAGTACCTGCCATTAGTGGCCTTATCAAAGGCAATAAAAAACCCGTCTAAGCACAGCTTTTGACGGGTTTGCGATATTGTTCTTATATCGTAACTCGCTTTAGCTGTATTTGTTAAGCGCCCGCAATCTGAGTCAAATTGGCGCGTGATCGTCACCGGATTATGCCGTTTTTATACGTGATGTCAACATTGATCGATATTTTATGCAGTATATTTCAACGCAGAGGCGCAAAGACGCTAAGAGCGCAGAGCTAGTCTATAGTAGTCTCAGCTTGATACATTAGTTGGTTTGACCATTATTAGAGGCACGGTTTTCTGGCAGAAGATTTCTGATTTTCCGTAGGAGCGACTTTAGTCACGAATTGTTCAACTTCGCGACTAAAGTCGCTCCTGCAAATAATTAATAAAAGCTCTGCGCTCTTTGCGTCTTCGCGCCTTTGCGTTAAGAAATCAAGTGCTTATTCGAGCTACCTTGTTAGCAGTGATTTGTATTCTTCAAGCTCGGTCTCGCTTAGTCCTCCTTGCTTGAGTTTACTTTCCAGAATTTCATAACGCTCATCCTTGTATTTCATGGTAAGGCGCTGAATAGCGTCACTGAAGACAGTGAGTTGATCAGATTTTTCGTCAGTACCGAATACATTTCGCTGTACCAGTTTTTGCAGTATTTCGAAGTCTTTTTTATCGCGCCAGCGCTCAAGTAAAGCTGAAGATGATATTCCGGGATTGTTCCGAGCTGTTTGGTATAACTCATAGAGTAAAGAAAAGCCCTGGATTGATGCAGTCGCAAAAAAGTCGGGCACATCTGCTTTTGTAGCCAGTTCGGGATGCTGGAGCAATAAGGCAATGGCATCACGCGTAGCATTCTGTTTGACTTCCCTGCTGTTACGCTGCCTGGCGGTTGGCGGCTTTTCTATTTTTTCTGTTTCAGCTGATACATGTTCGTTTTTTAGTTTTTCATCACTGATGCCAACAAGCTCTGCAAGGCGTTTATACATCAAGTCCCTGAAGACGCTTTCAGGTATTGTTGCAAGCAAGGGCCTGGCGGTTTTTGCAAGCTTTGCTTTACCGTCCATGGAGTTTGTGTCGATCTCTTTTAACAGGTTATCAAACAGAAACTCAGATAGTGGTACGGCGTTTTTAAGTCGCATTTCAAATGCTTCTTTTCCTTCCTTGCGAACCATGGAATCAGGGTCTTCTCCATCCGGTAAGAAAAGAAACCTCGCTTCGAGGCCATCGCGCAGTATCGGTAAAGTGTTTTCAAGTGCGCGCCATGCAGCCTTGTGTCCGGCCTGATCGCCATCGTAGCAAAAGATAACTTCAGTAACGGAACGAAATAACTTTTGAATCTGGTCTTTGGTCGTAGCAGTGCCAAGAGAAGCGACCGCATATTCGATGCCGTTTTGTGCAAGCGCTACAACATCCATGTAACCTTCCACTACAACGATGCGTTGAAGATTTCTGACCTGTTGTCGTGCTTCATAAAACCCATAAAGCTCATAGCCTTTATGAAAGATCGGGGTTTCCGGTGAGTTGAGATACTTGGGTTCACCATCATCAATAACGCGGCCGCCAAAGGCAATGGTGCGGCCACGACGATCAAGAATCGGAAACATGATGCGGTCACGAAAACGGTCATAACGTTTACTGGAAGATTTTTCGATGAGCATGCCGGAAGTCTTTAAGTATTTGATATTACTAGCATTATTATCCATGTTATCGAGCAGAAAATTCCAGCCATCAGGCACATAACCGAGCTTGTAGCGTTTCGCGATGTCACCGCTAAGACCCCGTTGTTTTAGATAACCTACTGCTCTGTCAGACTGACGCAATTGCTGTTGGTATAAATGCGAAGCCTTTTCAAGCACATCGTATAGTGGCAGTTTGTCGTCTCTGGCATGACTGGCAGTATCGGCCGTGTCTTCTCTTGGTACTTCGATGTGGTATTCAGCAGCCAGTGTTTCAATAGCATCGACGAAATCAAGATGCTCATACTCCATTAAAAAGCCGATTGCGGTACCGTGGGCACCACATCCAAAGCAATGATAAAACTGCTTGGTCTCACTAACCGTAAATGAAGGTGTCTTTTCGTTATGAAACGGGCAGCAGGCAGTATATTCCCGGCCTTTTTTCTTCAGTGGTACACGGGTGTTAATGACCTCAACAATATCAGCTCGAGCAATCAAATCATCAATGAATGATTGTGGGATTCTACCTGCCATTAAAATACTTAGGGAATGATGTTAACAAATGAAAGTTGTCGCGGGTTGAATATACGTTCATATTCAATAATGGCATATCTGTCAGTCATGCCGGCGATATAGTCCGCAACACCACGCGCAACACCTTCATCCCCGTATTTGCTCTGCATGGCCCTGCATTGTTCAAGATTTTCCGGGGGTAGGATTTTAATATCATTCATAAAAGCATCGAATAGTGCGGTCAGGATATCATAGGCCTTTCTGCTCATTCGATGTACGCGGTAATGCTGGTACAGGTTTTCACGTAAAAACTGTTTAAGCTCCAGGTTCAATGCAGACATTTCGTCGCTGAATGACATCAACGGTTTTTTTAGCTTGCGTACATCTTCCAGAGTTTCAAGTTGAGCTGATGCAATGTTATTGCGGCTGGTATCTATCAGGTCAACGACCATAACATTGATCATGCGCCTGATGATTTCGTGAATCATTTGACGATTGTTAATGTCCTTGTACTTGCCAGTTACTTTATCGTACTGGTCACGGAACAGTTTGATATCGAGTAAATTATCAAAAGAGATCAACCCATAACGCAGGCCATCATCGACATCATGGTTGCTGTATGCGGTTTCATCTGAAAGGTCCACAAGCTGTGCTTCAAGGCTGGGCTGGGTTTTATCGATAAAGCGCTGTGCAACATCGCCAAGCATGCGGGCGTTCTTTACCGAGCAATGCTTGAGTATGCCTTCGCGGGTCTCAAACATCAGGTTGAGACCATGGAATTCAGCATATTTTTGCTCAAGCCTGTCTACCACGCGAAGCGACTGCTGGTTATGCTCAAAGCCGCCATAATCTTTCATGCACTGGTTCAAAGCTGTCTGTCCGGCGTGACCGAAGGGGGTGTGGCCAAGGTCGTGCGACAGCGCTATTGCTTCGGCCAGGTCTTCATGCAGATGCAGTTCACGTGCAATACTGCGCGCTATCTGGGCGACTTCCAGTGAATGCGTTAGTCGAGTACGGAACAGGTCGCCTTCATGGTTCACAAATACCTGGGTTTTGTATTCCAGTCGGCGAAATGCTGCAGAATGGATTATGCGGTCGCGGTCACGTTGAAACTGGTTGCGGTATATAGGGCTGTCTTCGGGATATACACGCCCCCTGGAATTTTCATCAGTACAGGCATAGGAGGCGAGATTTTCCATAGGGCTAACAGGCTGAATCAGGCTGAGTAACTGCTCTGGATCGCTTCAGCGAGCTGTTCCTGTGTATAGTCATTGGTGATTACAGCATGACCGATATCTTTTAGTAACACAAGGCGCAGCACCCCGTCCATAACCTTTTTGTCTACCGACATCAGTTCCATAAAACGTTCGACACTGAGATCGGCTGGAGCGTTTACCGGTAGATTTGCCTGTGCAATCATAGTGGTGGTGCGGTTGACGTCTTCGGCACTGATCCAGCTCAACTGCTGTGACATGACTGCTGCCATGCACATGCCGGCTGCGACCGCTTCGCCGTGCAGCCACGCGCCATATCCCAGGCCGGCTTCAATGGCATGACCGAAGGTGTGGCCCAGGTTGAGCAGGGCGCGCTGACCGCTTTCTTTTTCATCGGCGGCAACCACTTCAGCCTTGTTCCGACATGAAGTCTCAATGGCGTAGGCCAGAGCGTCGGCATCTCGCTTCATCAGTTTGGTCATATTCTCGTGCAGCCAGTTAAAGAATGTCAGGTCACGTATCAGGCCATACTTGATCACCTCTGCAATACCAGCGCTGAGCTCGCGTGCAGGCAGGGTGTTCAGGGTCGAGGTATCTGCGATTACGGCCCTAGGCTGATAAAAAGCGCCGATCATGTTCTTGCCAAGAGGGTGATTGACAGCAGTTTTACCACCGACGGAGGAATCGACCTGGGCGAGCAGGGTCGTCGGTATCTGGACCAGATGTACTCCACGCTGGTAACTGGCTGCGGCAAAACCTGCCATATCACCGATGACGCCACCACCAAGTGCAATGATGGTAGAGTTGCGGTCGAGTTTCTTACCCAGCAGAACATCGTAGATGATATTCAGGGTTTCAAGGTTTTTGTATTTCTCGCCATCCGGCAGGATGCAGGTTTCGGTATGTTTGCTGCCCAGCATCGCCAGGGTTT
>CAZRKQ010000052.1:0-7635 GCA_964600755.1 uncultured Thiotrichaceae bacterium | reverse complement strand
CGTTTTACTCGGTACAGCACTGTTCGTATCCGCATCCGTTGCGAATGCTGCTACAGCGTTCTACCCTACCGACGGCAATATCAACTTTGTACTGGAAACAGGTGATCTGGGCGATTACACCCTGGCTATTTATGATGAGGTCGCTGATTTTGGCACCCCGGATTTTCTGGAAGTAACATCACCAGAGCTGATCTTCTGGGATGGCGTCGATACGCTTAGTGACGTGGATGCTAATTCTGTGACTATCGACGGTGATTTTGTGCTGGCAGTGTCCGATGGTGGTGCCTGGATAGGCGGTGATGTTAACTTTGGTTCTACACTCACTGTGCCAGAAGCGAATGCCTATGCGATCCAGTTTACTGGTGCGGGTGGATTTGAGATGGTCGTTGATGTTCAACCGGTTCCGGTTCCTGCAGCGGTCTGGCTGTTCGGTACAGGTCTGCTCGGTCTGATAGGTTTTTCCAGAAGAAAAAGAGCAGGTTGATTAGGCTTTTACAGGACTTATCGCTTTCCCTGGTCGAAGGTATAGCTATTGGCTCGGTCTTGAACCGCTAATATTGCAAGCGATTCACACTATCAGGGCCAGAGTGCAACAAAATACTTCGACTGAAGAAGCACTAGCGAAATACTACTCTGACGACGCTGGTGATGATGGCCGCAATGGCGCTTGAACTTTCCGGCAATACAATGCCGTGCCGGTGAATAACAGCCCGACATCAAGGGACTGAATCGAGCTGATGTGGCAGTATCAGGCAATGACTTAACTTGTATTCGCCAGCGTGTTCGACGCTGACAAGACCGGCTACCTGTTCAATTATTGTGTATTTCCAGTGTCGAATGGCTGTTAATGTCGGGTACCCGGATTTGGGCAAGCGCCCAGGTTTAAACCTCCTTTACTCAGGCTGTAGTTATTGAGGCGTTAGTCATGAGAGATTTAGAATACTCATTCGCATCGCATATATGTAATTTCTTGTTACAAAAACGCAATTCTCGAGTCAAGCGAAGCTTCATGCAAACTGCAGGTCTTGTATTCATCACAGCTGCACTGACTTCAATTCTCTCTTGCACAGCAACAACAATGAAATATGACATCGACTCTGGCTCAACGTCAGCTGAACAGAAAATATCAGCCGCATCGATTGAGCATATGATGGCAAAGATCCGCACCGAAGTAGACCCTGCTTATGTTTATCAATATGAGAAATCTAAATTTGTACCGCCCACGGGAAAGACCTTATTGATAATGGGACAGGACGCGAAAACAATTTCTGAATACATGGATAACTTTTCCGATCGACCTGTTCCAGCTGGCTGGACTGCGTACTGGGGGATCACCAGCATGAACGGTGTTGATCGTATGAATTCAGAAGATATTGGCAAACAGTATGGTTATCAGAATCATCAGACGCTGGTTGATCGTTTTCCTGATACCGTCCTGCAGAGTGGACTGTGGATGGTAGGCATGTGGGATGTGCTGGAAAATGCGGGCAAAGGTAAATATAACCCGGTTATCAGGCAGTTCAGTGCATGGGCAAAAACAATAGACAGGCCGCTTTATCTCAGAATCGGTTACGAGTTTGACGGTAAACATAATCAGATGGAGCCAGTGGATTATGTAAAAGCATACCGACGTATCGTCGACATTATTCGAGCAGAAGGTGCAGACAATGTTGCATTCGTATGGCATTCGTATGCTGCACCAACATATAAAGGCTACCCGTTATCTGACTGGTATCCCGGTGATGATTATGTCGACTGGGTTGGAATATCACTCTTTGGTCACATGTATTCGCCCGACCTGAATAAAGAGGCTGATGATGTATTTAGTCTTGCTAGACAACATAAGAAACCGGTAATGGTTGCTGAAGCCAGCCCGATCAACGGCATAGACAAGAACAATATCGATACATGGAACACATGGTTCGTAAATTTCCTCTCGCTTACTTACAGAAAAAATGTAAAGGCGATCAGTTATATCAATGCGAACTGGCCGGATTATGCAGGCTTTACCGACCTGCAATGGAAAGATGCACGTTTGCAAAATAATCAGCAGGTGGTCAATGCCTGGTTTAAAGAGACCGGGAAAGATCGTTACTTGAAACAGTCGCCTGAACTGTTTCAACAGCTAGGCTATATCAAGTGATTTCACAAGATGCGTAAATGATGCTGCTTAACATGGACTTAATATTTATTTAATAATGGGTAATAAAAGTGATAGAGATAAAAGACAAATGGGCGCTGGTTACAGGTGCGAGTAGAGGTATCGGTAAAGAAATCGCCAGAGCGCTAGGCACCCTGGGCTGTAACCTGGTGCTGCATTCAAGGTCTGTTGAGCACACCAATGCGCTCGCTGAAGAGATATCAGATAACGGTGTTCGTGCTGTATCTCTGGCGGCTGATCTGTCTGACCCGGCGCAGGTCAAAAAATTACTATTTGAAACAGGAAATGCAGCCCCTCAAATAGATATTCTCTACAATAATGCGGCAATAATGATGCCTTATCATGAAGATGTATGGAAAATTCAGCCCGATGAATTTCGAAAAAGTTTTGAGACCAATGTCATAAGCCAGATCAAACTTTGTAATGCATTAATTCCATCGATGATACAAAGGCGTTGGGGCAGAGTCATAAATTTAATCTCGGGTATTAACGAGCAACCCCAGCTTGCACCGTATGCTATATCGAAGGCAGCTTTAAAAAAGTTTGTGCATGACTTTGTTCCGATACTGGAAGACAGCGGGGTGACAATGAACTCACTGGATCCCGGATGGCTAAAGACAGACATGGGCAGTCAGGAAGCACCCAATTCTGTTGACTCGGTTATACCTGGTGCGCTTGTACCGGCCTTGTTGTCACACTGCGTTAGTGGTAAGGAATTTAAAGCACAGGATTATGCCGGTATGAGTATTGAACAGGCGCTCGAAAAGGCTGAACACCAAACATAGCCCTGTATACCAGTCAGGGTAAAATATTCGCTCCCTGTTAAATGCGGCGATTGCAGCATGTTTTAACATCAGTGTTACATCTGGAAAGATTAAAGCCTAAATCCCTGTAGGCTTCCCTGCGGGCTCGGTTACGAATTACGTCCTGTAATTCGCCCTTCGGGCCGCACTGTGTGCGTGCTCCAGCAAATGCACCCAACAACATTATTTCTTTCGATCATCCCAATGATTTGGTTTGCGGTGAAGATTAGATACTGAAATGATTAAAATCCTATTATCAAGTTGAGTATAAATAAGACCATATGGAAAACGCCTTGTTTGGCACCTTCTGGTATTTGTAGGAAGTGGATGCCAGTCATTAGGGAAATTTGCAATACGCTCAATTGCGTTTAAAACTTCCTGTAAAAAGACCGGACCTAAACCGTCAGATTCGTTGTTGCAAAATTCTATAGCTTCATCAAGTTCTAGTTGAGCCTCATCTAAGAATGCTATTCTCGTTTATACTTAACTAATTCCTCCTCAAGTGAAACGGAGTTTAGCTTTCCATTTTTAAAAGCATCCAGCCTCGATTCAGCTTCTTCAGCCCAAAGTTTATCCAGCTCAGGATCAGGTTTATCTAGAAAAGAAATTAGTTGATCAACAAGCTTAGCCTGCTCGGAAGGCCGTAACGAGACAGCTTGTATTAGGAAGTCTTCAGTTGTTACCATTGAGAAGTACCTATAGAAATAGTGTTATTTGAGTATATGACTCCCACGCCATTTCGACATGATCTAGCCAGAACCTTGACCACTACAAGCATCCCTGCGGCTACCAAGAACATCGTACGTATTGATTCTGTTGACTTTTCTAAAAAAGTTGTCGTACGGTCCCGGTATAAGAACTGTCGCCCTCCCCGTGCTGTGCACCCAACTCAGGCTGTTCCAGAGCCGCGCCCTCCTGCACTTCGAAATTCTAGCGCTCCGCCAGCAGCTGGCGATTGTGATCCAAACACCACGCAAGCGACTACGTTTTCACTGGCGTCGGCGGCAGTTCTAGGTCTGCCTCTACCGCCCGTGGTCCGGTTGCCTGCTGACGCCGCGTTTCTTCAAGCCAGATACATTGGTACGGTGGCACCGCAAGGCCTTTCGACTGCACTGGACGCGAAAGTGCCGTTGCCGCGAGGGCGGGATAGGGTTTTGGTAGGGACAAGGGTATACAGCACCGTAGCCGGCAATGAGTTCGATGATATGGTAGTGTGGGTTCCAAGTAATATTTTACTAAGTCGCATGGTCAGTGCGAATAAACTGCCGTAGGTTTTGCGTGGCAAAAGTAAAGGCGTAGGAGACGAATAGTTTGTAGTGAAAATACCCGATGCCGGCTATCGAGCTTGTGTATCAAGGAATACCAACATGTATGGTTTCGTTTGCGATGAAGATAATACACCTTGTTTGGATGATTTTAGTGTTGTTTCTGCCTGTTACCGCAGCTGCCGAAGCAGAGCTGCCATCGGAACTCGAAGTAGCGATAAAAAGCACGGGTTTCACTACTGATCACATTAGCCTGTTCATTCAGGGGGTGGATGATGACAAGCCACTGGTTGCTTTTCACCCAGATCGGTTTCTCAATCCGGCCTCGGTCATTAAACTGGTTACCACGGCTGCCGCACTGGATTTACTCGGACAGGGATACCGTTGGTCCACGGAAGTGATGCATACCGGCAATATCGAAGGGAATACCCTAAATGGTGATTTGTATTTTCGTGGCAACGGTGACCCTTATCTGACGCCTGAACGTTTCTGGCGCCTGCTGAATCGGATTTACATTGTCGGTATACACCGCATCACTGGCGATGTACTGATTGATAACACTTACTTCGAACCCGGTAAGGTGGACTATGCTGCGTTTGACCAACAACCGTATCGAACTTACAACGTTGGACCTAACGCTGTACTGGTCGGTTTTCAGGCAACAGAGTTCCATTTTGATATAGACACTTCCGGGACGGATCAGGCGGTAAAGATAACGCCGTTTCCGCAGTCCCCAAGATTGCATATCACTAATCAAGTGAAGCTGGTAGATGGCCGCTGCAACGCCTGGCAGAAAAGACTGTCGCTGGAGACAAAAAACAATGCGGGTATGCTTGAAGTGATCTTCACCGGGAATTATGCGCGAGCCTGTAACAAACGGACGCTCTACCGTCGTGTCAGTGAAGCACAGGATCATTACCAGCATTTTTTCCTGCCCCTCTGGAGCCAGTTGGGTGGCAGTGTGGATGGCAAAATAACCCAGGGCATCGTTCCGGCGGACGCCAGGAGAGTGCTGGAAGAGTCATCCATATCACTTGCCGAAGCCGTACGATTGGTCAACAAATTCAGTAACAATGTGATGACACGCCAGATATTACTTTCCATTGGAGCGCAGAAGTTTGATCCGCCTGGTACCACGGAAAAAGGCATCGCCGCGGTGAAAGAGTGGCTCGTCGAACACGGTCTGGATCATTCCGCCCTGCAGTTGGATAACGGTGCCGGCTTATCGCGGGATGCACGGATCAGCGCCGGGCTGTTGGGCAAACTCTTATTACATGTATATAAGCAGGCTTACATGCCGGAGTTTATCACTGCCTTACCCGTTTCAGGCTACGACGGTACCATGGCACATCGTTTCAACGACACACCCCTGGTGGGTAGTGCGCATATCAAAACCGGTCTGCTGGATTTTGTTCAGTCGATGGCCGGATACGTTACCACCGCGACAGGGAAACGTTATGTTGTTGTGCTGTTACATAATGATCCACGGGCGCATACCAGGTCTGCCGAGAAACTGCAGAACCAGGTGATCAGTTGGATATATAAATTGAAATAAACCGATTAAACCGAGTTAAACCGGGTCAGAGAACAATTATTTCTAATATTAGAGGACACTGTTCTCTGACCAATTGCGTGGCGAATTCGTAATTACCACCTGAAAACGATAACTTAGACAGTCTTGTTCCTGAACGCATCTTACCCTACCCTTCTCTGCCTTGAAGGATTTGCTGCTACTTCTCGCACACCTATTAACCACGGTCGCCAAACTCCTGGTTATCAAGCTTAGACATTCGAAATTTCTTTTCATAACCGGCAATCATTAAATTTTTAAAACCAGTTGCTTGATCTGTATCAAGCTTTTTGACTGCAGCCAGAGGCAGAATACTACTGGTATTTTGCATCTAAATTAGGCAAGTACCGGCGATGCTTGAACAATATATATTGGTTATCCGACAATATAGCCCGCAGTAGAATATATAACAGCACAGGCTTGCCATCATAAAAATAACCATATGGAGGAACTCATGAGTGTAAATATTTCACGTGAAAACATGATTACGTTTTTACTCACAACGCCAATGCTTGAAGACCTCGACCCGCACGATATTGGTGAGATCATCCACATGGTTGAGGCACAAAATTTCAAGCCTGGGGACATCATATTCAGTGAAGGTGCACCAGGAGACGCCTGGTATGCCATATACAGCGGAGAAGTTGAAGTCACTAAACAAACGAACAGTAGTGAAAGTACAATAAATACCCTTGAACCCCATTCTTGCTTCGGTGAAATTGCTGTGCTGGATGGCGTTCCGCTTCGATTCGCGCTACAAAAGAGACCGTAGTACTACGCGTTCCACTGGAAAAATTCAGCGATCTCATTGAGCAAAACCATTTAGTAGCGTACAAACTCATCAGACAGATGGCACTTATGCTTGCAAGTCGACAACGCGCCAATACTGAAGCCTTATCAAAACTACTGATGGCAAATGATCTCGCTAACGTCCACCAAGGAATCATGAAGATTGTTGGAGAATCTTCTTTTAGGGAATGATTTGGTCGAGTTACCTGCCCAAACAAAACGGAGTCATGACTTTCATTGTGCGTGAACCTGATAAATGAACCATGAAAGACCTGACCCTGTAAATCCGCTGGGAAAGGGGTGCGAACGAAAACACCAATGGACTGAAATGGCTGCATTTCCTATAAAGACTCACGGTTGCCGTTCAATCGATGAATTATATATGAGGCAGCGAGTTGATTTGCTCATAGCATAGACAAACTGCGCATATTACTTGAAAACACCTTAGAAGGATCACTCTCTGACCCGGCACTTCCTCTAAGGTATTGCCCTTGTGCAACAAAGAGCAACCCAATAGTTATTGCATCACTATAATGAACGGACCGGTATACCGCTGGGGGAATCACGCTCAGAAAGAAGTTTATGATGGTGGCAAAATCGCAACTTCTGAGTTCCGTTATTATTGGGAGCTTTACCCTCCATTACCTGCAAGTGATATGGTCATCCCTGACCTGTCTTCCTTGTACGGTATACCTTGTTCCATGGTGATAACATATCTAATCGAGTTCGAATTTACAGTGAAATAATTACTATCATTTTGTGTCGTAATAACATTTAGCAAGGGGCGTTTTGAGTATTTGACAGCTATTCTGGTATTGAAGTCCGAGAGCAATTATTACTATTATTACAGCGCCGCTCGCTGACCTAACACTTACACATTCATGAACAGTCTTATATGATTACTGGAGGAATCACACCCGATCAGAAGTAGATGATGTCAGCATAAACCCTGCTTACGAGATCCATTATTAATGGGGAAATTGCCCTTCGTTGCCTGCCGATAATATGGCCATCCCTGGCCAGTCTTCCATGTGCCTTATGACTTAT
>CAZRKQ010000051.1:0-13562 GCA_964600755.1 uncultured Thiotrichaceae bacterium | reverse complement strand
ATGGGTAAAAAGCGGGTTATTGCTGAAACCGGTGCCGGGCAACATGGTGTTGCCACAGCTACTGTAGCGGCACGCTTTGGTATGGAGTGCGTGGTTTACATGGGGGCGGAAGATATCGTACGCCAGGCGCCAAACGTTTATCGCATGAAGCTGCTGGGCGCCGAAGTGGTTCCGGTGAGTTCAGGTTCTAAAACACTCAAGGACGCGCTCAATGAAGCCATGCGCGACTGGGTGACCAATGTCGATAACACGTTCTACATTATCGGTACCGTTGCCGGACCACACCCGTATCCACAAATGGTGAGGGATTTTCAGTCAGTGATCGGCCATGAAGCACGTAGCCAGATACTCGAGCTTACAGGCAAATTACCGGATGCGCTGGTTGCCTGTGTGGGTGGTGGTTCCAATGCTATCGGTCTGTTTCACCCGTTCCTGGATGATGAGTCTGTTGCCATGTACGGTGTTGAAGCAGCGGGTGACGGCCTTGAAACCGGTCATCATGCAGCGCCACTATGTGCCGGCGAACCTGGCGTGTTACATGGTAACCGTACTTACCTGATGGAGGACAAGGGCGGACAGATTATTGAAACCCATTCGGTCTCGGCGGGACTGGATTATCCGGGTGTTGGTCCGGAGCATTCATGGTTAAAGGATATTGGCCGGGTGAATTACACCGCGATTACCGATATCGAAGCATTGCAGGCGTTTCATCAGCTAACACGTATAGAAGGTATCATACCGGCGCTCGAATCCAGTCATGCAGTTTCTTTTGGTGTTAAACAGGCTGCGGAAATGAGTCCGGAGCAAAGCATGATTATTAATCTTTCCGGGCGTGGCGATAAGGACATCAACACCATAGCTAAAATCGAGGGTATTCAGTTGTGAGTCGTATACAGGCATGTTTTGCGCGATTACTGGCAGAGGATCGTAAGGCACTGATTCCATACATCATGACCGGTGATCCGCACCCGGAAGTTACGGTGCCATTGATGCATGCCATGGTCAAGGCAGGTGCGAATATCATTGAACTGGGCGCGCCTTTTTCCGATCCGATGGCAGATGGTCCGGTAATACAGGCTGCAGCTGAACGCGCGCTTGAGTTCCACGTTAACCTGGATGATGTGTTCAGTGCTGTCGCCAGGTTCCGCAAGCTTGACGATGTGACGCCGATTATCATGATGGGCTATCTAAACCTGATTGAAGTTGCCGGCTATGAATCTTTCGCCAGGCGGGCCTCTGCAGCCGGCATTGATGGCGTAATCACTGTTGATATGCCGCCAGAGGAAGCGCAAGGCTATATATCAGCACTCGAAGCCGAGGGCCTGGATCCTGTGTTTCTGATTGCGCCAACCAGTACCGATGAGCGTATCGCCAAAATCGGCGCTGTTGCCAGTGGATTTGTTTATTATGTGTCACTGAAAGGTGTGACCGGTGCGGCCAATCTTGATGTCGACAGCGTCAGGCAGAAAGTCGAGAAGATTCGCGGGCTGATCGACCTGCCGATTGGCGTTGGTTTTGGTATCAACAATGCGCAAACAGCGGCGCGGGTTTCTGCCTGTTCAGATGCGGTTGTCGTAGGGAGTGCTATAGTTAAACGTATGGCCGCACATCAACAGCATAATCCTGATCAGGTAGAGCTGATCATAAAGGATGTGTCCAAGCTGCTGGGTTCCATGCGTGAAGCAATGGATACAAACCCGGTGGAAGAAATAACAAGAACGGCCTGAACACGGGGGTAGCGTATATGAGCTGGTTTGAAAAATTGATGCCTTCACGTATCCGTACTGAAGGCGGCACCAAGCGTGCTGTACCTGAAGGTCTGTGGTCCAAGTGCACTGCGTGTAATGCAGTGTTGTATCGTGCTGAACTTGAACGCAACCAGGATGTGTGTCCAAAGTGCAACCATCATATGCGCATCTACGGCCGCAGGCGCGTTGATATATTTCTTGACGAGTCAGCGCGTGAAGAGATTGCCAACGAGTATATGCCGATTGACAAGCTCAAGTTCAAAGACAGCAAAAAATACAGGGACCGTTTAATACAGGCGCAAAAAAACACCGATGAAAAAGACGCATTGATTGTCTACAAGGGCAAGGTCAAGGGAGTTGATGTCGTTGTTGCTTCATTTGATTTTCGCTTCATGGGCGGTTCCATGGGTTCAGTTGTAGGTGAGAAGTTTGTGCAGGCCGCCAACGTGTCACTGGCCGAAAATATTCCACTGGTCTGCTTTTCAGCATCAGGCGGTGCGCGCATGCAGGAAGCATTGTTTTCACTGATGCAAATGGCTAAAACCAGTGCGGTACTGGCGCGAATGGCAAGACAAAGAGTTCCGTTCATATCTGTACTTACAGATCCGACCATGGGTGGTGTATCGGCAAGCTTTGCCATGCTGGGCGATATCAATATTGCTGAACCCAAAGCATTGATAGGTTTTGCTGGACCACGGGTCATTGAACAGACTGTACGTGAAAAATTACCGGAAGGTTTTCAGCGCAGTGAATTTCTACTTGAGCACGGTGCTGTTGATATGATTGTAGACCGCCGTGATTTGCGTGACCGTATATCCAGTCTTTTACTTATGCTGATGAACAAGCCTGCGATTCAAACAAATTGACAGGCGCCTGATAATCACCCCGTTTGTGCTGAGCATATCGAGCCATCAACGGTTTTTTTCAAGACCACATCGATAAATACACGGCCATTCAACATGTTCGCTTCGACAACCCCTTCGGCACGCTCAGGACAGGCCCAGGGCGAACGGATTTAATCCAGGATTGCACAAGTATTGCGTTTCGAAACACTGGATCAATGGCTCTGCTGGCAGGAAAGTCTCAACCCAAAAGAAATTGATCTCGGCCTGGGGCGTGTTTCTCGTGTTCTGCATCAGGCTGGCCACAATAATCATTTCGACTGTCCGCTAATAACCGTTGCCGGCACCAATGGCAAAGGCTCCGTGGTTGCGTATCTCGAAGCCATCGCCCTGGCCGAGGGCTACTCAACATGCAGCTACACATCGCCTCACCTGCTGCGATATAACGAACGTATACGTATTGATGGTGACGAAATCGATGATAACAGCCTGTGTAATGCTTTTGAGCGCATCGATCAGGCCCGGGTTGACGTCGACCTGACCTATTTTGAATTCGGCACGCTTGCAGCCATAGACTTATTCATGGCTGCAAAACCGGACCTGGTTATCATGGAAATTGGCCTGGGGGGCCGTCTCGATGCGGTGAATATCATGCAACCGAGTGTCGCGGCAATCACCAGCATTGCAATTGATCATACAGACTGGCTGGGTACAGACCGCGAGGCTATCGGGTTCGAGAAGGCCGGCATTTTCAGAGCAGGCCAGGTTGCAGTTTGTGGTGATGCAGACCCGCCGCAATCCTTACTCAGGCATGCCGAAAAACTGGGCGTGGATCTGAAGCTGATTGGCAAACACTTTCATGCTCAGCATACGGGAGAGAAGTGGAGCTTTAGTACTGAAGACAAGGCTGTGGATGAATTACCCTTGCCGGCCCTGAGCGGTGAGTTCCAGCTGGCTAATGCGGCAACAGCCATCATGGTGCTGAAATCGCTGCCTGAGATGCGGGTGAGTGCCGCAGCAATTAAACAGGGGCTTCGGCATGTATGCCTGCCGGGACGATTTCAGAGATTGAGGCAACAGCCTGCTGTTATCGTTGATGTCGCACATAATTCCCAGGCAGCCGCGTCATTACTATCGCAACTCAAGGCAGACGAGTGTTCAGGCAGGACCCATGCGGTAGTAGCCATGCTGGCAGATAAACCGGTTGCAGATGTTATTCATCAGCTGTCGAGTGAGATTGACTGCTGGTACACAGCCGGGCTCGAATCAGTGCCACGTGGCCTGTCCGCAAAGCAGATGGCGGTCGCAGTTGAACAGCAGGCATCTGATGTTAAACTCAGCGCTGCTTCAACCGTTGCCAGGGCCTGTGAACAGGCGCTCGCTGCAGCTGGTAAAGATGACAGGATCATTATATTCGGGTCGTTTTATACGGTTGCCGAGGCAACACGGTTTTTTACACTTCAGGGTTAGTAACTCAGTATTTATTAGGTTGACGAGTCATTTGGACAAAACATTACAACAACGATTGATAGGCGCCATATTGCTGGTTGCGCTGGGCGTGATTTTTATTCCTGTTTTACTCGATGGTTCAGGATTCAAGTCTCGTAACAGCCGCAGCATAGAAATGCCGCCGGAACCAAAATTTCCAGCATTGAGCGAAATCAAGCTGGAACCGGTTGTACCCACGCATGTCAAGCAAAAGTCAGCACCTGCACCGGTGATAAAGCCCCAGTCCAGCAAGCCCAAGACGAAAACCGAATTAAAACAGCCGACCAATGCGTTCTCGTTGCAGGTTTCCACTGTGACAATCAAGGACAATGCCTATGACTTGCGAGATAAATTACGCAAGGGCGGGTACGCGGCCTATGTAGAGGCGCGTACCAAAAATGGCAAAACCAGCTATCGTGTTCGCATCGGCCCTGAACTTCAAAAGAGCACGCTGGAAAAGATGAAAACAACGCTGAAGAAAGAACAGGGGCTGGATGGTTTTATTGTCAATCATCCTTAAAAGCAGGGGCGAGGGACTAGGTGCTAGGTACTAGGGGCGAGGCTTGCAAGGCAAATCTTTGTTTATTCCTTAATCTCTTGCGCGTATAATTCCGTCTTTAACAGCTGCCATACAGATTTCCCATGACGGTCGTCGATGTAGTCATCATTTTCGTAATTGTTCTGTCAGCGTTTTTTGGCTTACTGCGCGGTTTCATGAAAGAATCAATTTCACTTGCCAAGTGGATCATCGCGACCTGGATTGCTGCAACGTTCGCACCAAAACTGGCACCCATGCTGCCCGCCGCGATTGAATCAGAAGTGTGGCGTCAGGCGATCTCATTTGCATCGCTTTTTATCGTGGTTTTTATCCTGGGTACCGTCATCACTTATTTTGTTACTCGCGTGTTGATCAAGACCGGACTGACGAGTCTCGACAGGGTGCTTGGTCTCGGATTTGGTGTGCTCAGAGGGGGGCTGATTATAATCATCTTCGTTATTGTCGGTAGTCATTTCCCGCAACTGCCACAACAGGACTGGTGGCAACAATCGGCGTTGCTTGAGCGCTTCGAGGACATCGTGGTCAAGATCCAGGAATACATACCCGATATGGAAGCTTCATATAACAGAGGTGTTGTTTAATCCATGTGCGGCATCGTTGGTATTGTAAGCCACACCCCGGTAAACCTGGACCTGTATGAGTCACTCTCTGTGCTGCAGCACCGTGGCCAGGATGCTGCGGGTATTATGACCTGTGAGGATGACAGGTTTTTCATGCGTAAGGGCAATGGCCTGGTACGTGACGTGTTTTTCAAACAGCATATGGAGCGTCTGCGTGGCAATATGGGTATCGGCCATGTGCGTTACCCGACTGCAGGCTGTTCATCATCACTCGAAGCGCAACCGTTTTATGTGAATTCGCCCTACGGTATTGCGCTTGCCCATAACGGAAATCTGACAAATACAGAAGCGCTCAAGGAACAGTTGTTTCTCGATGACATGCGCCATTTGAATACCGAGTCAGATACCGAGGCGCTGCTCAATGTGTTTGCGCACGAGCTTCAGCTACTGGCCAAGCCCGATTTTGATACAGAAGATATCTTTGAGGCGGTAGCCGCTGTACATGAACGCTGCAAGGGCGGATATGCAGTTATTGCGATGATCGTCGGCAAGGGCGTACTCGCTTTCCGTGACCCCAACGGTATTCGCCCCGCTGTGTACGGCAAGCGTGAAACGGCTGCAGGTACCGATTACATGATTGCATCTGAAAGTGTCGCCTTGCAGGCGCAGGGATTTGAGCTGGTGCGTGACCTGATGCCAGGTGAAGCTGTATTGATTGAACAGAACGGCGAACTGCATACGCGCCAGTGTTCACAAGATCCGAAACTGGTACCGTGTATTTTCGAGCTTGTTTATTTCGCGCGGCCAGATTCCATTATGGATGATGTTTCCGTATACAAGGCCCGTCTCAGAATGGGGCAAAAGCTGGTACAGAAAATTCTACGTGAACATCCCGAACACGATATTGATGTTGTTATTCCTATTCCGGATACCAGCCGAACTTCAGCACTTGAGGTTGCCTACCACCTCAATGTTAAATACCGCGAAGGCTTTATCAAAAACCGTTACATTGGCCGCACCTTTATCATGCCCGGACAAACGGAGCGCAAGAAGTCGGTGCGGCAGAAACTGAATGCCATCGATCTCGAATTCCACGGCAAGAATGTGTTGCTGGTCGACGATTCAATCGTACGCGGCACGACCTCGAAACAGATTATACAAATGGCGCGTGAAGCCGGTGCCAACAAGGTTTATATGGCCTCAGCTGCACCACCGGTGCGTTATCCCAACGTATACGGTATTGATATGCCGGCTCCGGAGGAATTTGTTGCTCACAACCGTACGGTTGACGAAATAGCGCAAGCTATTGGCGCGGACTGGCTGATTTACCAGGACCTTGATGATCTTGTTGAAGCCGTACAAAAAGGAAACGACAAGCTGCAGGAATTCGATTGCTCCTGTTTTGACGGCAAGTATGTTACCAAGGATATTGATGAAAACTATTTCCGCAGGCTTGAATTGCAACGTAACGATGCAGCCAAGATGAATCGGCAGGGCAGCCAGTCTGCAGAAACTGTCGAGTTATAACCCCAGTCTGCCTGTTTTTCAGCCAGGCAGCATTAGCATTTTTCTTTCATATCAGATAAAACAAACTGTTTTAAATATCACCGAATAGCTGTTACTGTTAATGCAGCATATATTCGTATCTGATAATTAATGACCGAAAATCTTATTCCTGGTATACGCAATGCTGTACGCGCAGTCATCACAAAAGATGACCACGTCCTGTTGCAGCGCAAGGTCGATGATAGCGGTACCGAACGCTATGCGCTTCCCGGCGGGGCTCAGGAGCACGGAGAATGCCTCACGGATGCATTGCAGCGAGAATGCAAAGAAGAAATAGGAACCCGGGTTGAGGTGATCGACCTGCTGTTTGTCGGTGACTATTTCAAGCTCAGGCAAACGACGCCGCCGACGCGACGACAGCTACTTGAATTCCTGTTTGCGTGTTCTGTAGATAACGACTATCAACCCCGAAATGGTCCGCGCCCGGACAAACACCAGGTGGACGTTCTCTGGGTACCAGTCAATCACCTGGAAGAAATCAATCTTGTGCCGGCTGATTACGTCAAGTTGCTGGCCAAGCAGGGCAGGTCGCACGTATATGTTGGTCAACTGTTCTGACGCATCATGAACCTGCAACGAAGTATTCGGCATAATCTTGAGTTTCTTCAAACCGAACTACTGAGCCGGCTTGAAAGCATCAAAGTCTACCTGGGCGATTCATCATCTGAAGCTGCAGAAAACATATTCAGGCGCAGCGGCTATCTGTTAAAGCTGAAACAACGTATTCACGATGCCTGCTACAGGTATATAGCTGAAGCAGATAACCCGGACGCACCGGAGGTTCGCCGTGTACGTGCTATCGATATCATAGCAACTGAACTGGAACGTATTGCAGAGTTGGGCGAGGAGTTTGTACGGCAGTCGATATACTTTGAAGATTCTGGCAGACAAAATATCCCCAGGCTTTTGTCACAGCTTGATCTTGTCATCGAAGCTGTGACAATGGTGCAGACTGCATTGTATGAGAACGATACCCAGCTGGCAGTGAAAATCGGCAGTACCCAGGGCCGGCTCGAACGCAAGTTCAGGAAGCTGCTGAAAAAGAATGCGGCATCCCTGCGCGACACTTTGGACGCAGAGAACTTGTTGGTCATATCATTCAGCGCTTATTCCATAGAACGCATGGGCGACAGCCTGCTCAGGATCAGCGAAGCGATTATTTCGAGCAACCTCGGCATGGTCATGGGTACTAACCAGTATCAGGCGATGCAGGCGTCCATCAGCAAAATCACGCATAGTGATGGTTCACAGCAACTGCACATTCAGAATGTTGCAGAGACACGCTCAGGGGCCGCCATATCGAGTATACAGCTGCCGGATGGTGACAAAGGCAGTTACGCCGCTATATTCAAACAAGGGCATACAAAGAAACTCAAGAAGGAGCGCAAGGGTGTTGAAAACTGGCATGACGTGTTTCCAGGTCTTGCGCCGCAAATTCTTTCATGGAGAAAAAAGGGCGAATCAGCTTCGCTTTTAATCGAACATTTATCGGGTCTCACGTTTGAGCAAATCGTGCTTAACGAATCTACAGAGATGCTTCATGATGCGCTGTATGAATTAAAGAGAACGCTGCATAGCGTGTGGACAGAAACACTGGCAGACAAACCGGTCTCAGCCGAATTCATGCGCCAGCTCGACAAGAGAATCAGTGACGTCTATGCCGTACATCCCGAGTTCCAGGTCAGCAAGCAGACAATTTGCGGACGCAAGCTGCCGTCATTTGGCAATCTTGCAAGCAAAGCGGCTGCAATTGAAAACGGGCTGCAGGCACCGTTTTCTGTTTATATCCATGGCGATTTCAATATCGATAATATTATCTATGATGCACACAACAGGCAGCTTCGTTATGTCGACCTGCATCGGTCGCGTTACATGGATTATGTGCAGGATGTTTCGGTTTTCATGGTTTCGAATTACCGGCTGCAAGTGCTGGACCCGCGTATTCGTCGGCGCATTGCCGCTGTGATCAGTAATTTTTACCGCATAGCTGCAGAATTTGCGGCAAATAATGGTGACAAGGATTTTGAATTGCGCCTTGCCTTCGGGCTTGTCCGGTCACTGGCCACATCCACGCGCTTCATACTTGACCGCAGCCTTGCTCGCGGCATGTTTCTGCGTGCACGCTACCTGCTGGAGCAGCTTATTAAGCTTGAGCCTGATGCCTATATGGGCTATCGCGTACCGGTAGAGGAGATCTTTGGTGGCTAATAAATCAATTGGTGTTGTTGGACTTCCCGGCAAGTGGTCCACTGAGACACTGGCCGATGCGGTCGAGGCCAGTACCGGTACCCGGCTTATCATTGATATGAGCGAAGTTGCGCTTGATATTTCCGAACACAGATTGTTGTACAGGGAAAATAATTTGTGTCAGCTGGACGCACTGATCGTAAAGAAGATCAGTCGTGAATACAGTCCCAATTCAATTGACCGTCTTGAGTTGTTGCGTGTAGCCGAGGCAAACGGCGTGCGCGTATTCAGTCCGGCGCTCAGTATGTTGCGTCTGATTGACAGGCTGAGCTGTACTGCGACGATGGTAAATGCCGCTATACCAATGCCGCCAACAATCATAACTGAAGACATAGACCAGGCCGATGTGGCAGTGCAGAAATACGGCAGTGCTGTATTCAAGCCTTTGTTTTCCACCAAGGCAAGAGGCATGGTTGTGGTTGATGCAGATGCCCCCGATCCTATCCGTGTCAAACAGATAAAGGAATTTCATGTGCATAATCCAATGATGTATATCCAGAAAAAAATGAAACTGCCCGGTCACGACCTCGGTCTTGTTTTTCTCGGCGGCGAATACATGGGTGCATACGCCAGGGTGTCTGAAGGAAACTCATGGAATACAACCATACATCATGGCGGTCGTTACGCAGCGGCTGAGCCAGATGCCGGCTGGATCGAAATTGCGCAGCGCGCACAGAATCTTTTCAATATGGATTACACCACGGTGGACATGGCTGAAACCGAAGACGGACCGGTTGTATTCGAGGTTTCCGCGTTTGGAGGCTTTCGTGGTGCGAAAGAAGGCCTTGGTATAAACATCGCAGAGCAATACGTTGATTATGTGCTGAAGCAACTTGATTGATATGAATGCAAATTTCGAAGAAATAAAGCATGTGCTGCTGGGTGATAACAAGCTGCTGCCATCAACGTTATGTCTGCAGTTAATGCACTATCGCCTCGCTGTACGAAGTAATTCAGCCTTGCTTATGCAACGCATGCAGGATTATTTTGCACATGTACTGGCAGATTCATGCGATGACATACGTGCCGAAGTGATTGCAATAGAGCGTAATGTTGTAAATGCCGGGCTTGAATTTATCGACTGGAAACGCGAGCCGGGTAAAACCGGGCGCAAAGATGCCATTCATGATTTTACCAGTGGCCGGCTGGTGCAAAAAGTGCGCACCGGTATGGTGTTCCTGCAAAGCAGGCAGTCACTCGTCGCTGCGGGTCCTTGCATTGAATATGACAACCAGGTTATCAACTTCATCAATTCACAGTTTCTTAACTGGTTGCAAAATGATGAATACATACTTTGCCATGCAGCGGCACTGTCACGTAATGGTCACGGGCTGGCAATAGCAGGTCTATCAGGCGGCGGTAAATCAACACTAATGCTGAACCTGCTGGAAGATGACACAACAACTTACGTGACCAACGACAGGCTGCTTGTGCGCAGGCATGAAGATAGTACCCATGCTGTTGGAATACCCAAACTGCCACGCATCAATCCGGGAACTATTGTTAATAATCCGCGTCTGTTCCCGTTGATCGATGAAGCACCACGTAAAGACTTGCTGCAACTGGATAAAAGTGATCTGTGGGCGCTTGAGCAAAAATATGATGTTGATATCAGTCAGCTCTTCGGTCCGAACCGGATTCAACACGAAACAACGCTGCAGAAATTCCTGGTATTGAACTGGCAGCACGATTCTGCTGAGAAAGTGCAAGTCACTAAGGCGGATTTATCAGCACGGCCGGACCTGTTATCTGCAATCATGAAGCCGTCCGGCCCGTTTTATATCGATAACGCAGGGCGCTTTAACAACGATGATGCGAGTCCGGACGCTTCAGCCTATCTTGCAGCCCTTGAAGATGTGGAAATCTACGAAGCCAGTGGGCAGGTTGATTTCGAACGGCTGGGAGCGCTGTGTCTTAATGAGTTGATGGCTTGAATGCCTGCCATATAGAGGCTATATGAAAACAGGACGATCGATAATATGAGAGCAAACATTGACACGTGAACTATTAATACTCAGGCATGGTAAGGCTGTTACCAATACCGGCGCCGATGATTTCTCTCGCCCGATCAAGGACAGGGGCAAGCGTGGTGCGCAGCGTATGGGTGTCTGGTTATGGCAGAAGAGCATCAGGCCGGATCACATCATAACTTCGCCTGCTGAACGTGCCTATGTGTCGGCACAGAAACTTTACAAGGCCATGGGAGCAGATGCCACCTCAATCGAGGTCGACAGGCGCTTATACAAGGCCGATATTAAAGCTTTACTGGATGTTCTGGCTGATTGCCCGAAAAAAAAACAGAGGCTGCTGCTGGTTGGGCACAACCCCGGGCTGGCAGAGCTTTTGCTGTTTCTGCTGGGTGGCAAGGTACCATTGCCGGATGACGGCAAGCTGTTGCCAGCGGGTACACTGGCGCGGTTGAGGATGCCGGGAAACTGGAAAAAACTTGAATTTGGCAGTGCACAATTAAAATCACTGACCCGACCCGATGATCTACCTAAAAAGTTTCCCTATCCGGCACCCGACGGCAAGGAAATGCGAGACCGGCCTGCTTATTATTACCGACAGTCTGCAGTCATACCGTACCGCATACACAATAATAAATTGCAGATCATGCTGGTAGGCTCGAGCAAGCGTAATCACTGGGTGGTGCCCAAGGGTATTCATGAGCCCGGTTTATCGGCACAGAAATCTGCAGAACGTGAAGCCTTTGAAGAGGCTGGTATAAGAGGTACGGTAAGTAAATCGAAACTGGGTGAGTACGAATACACTAAATGGGGGGCTAACTGTAAGGTTCAGGTTTATGCCATGCGTGCCAAAGAAATTCTGCCTGACAGTGAATGGGAAGAAACACATCGTGGCAGAAAATGGCTATCACCCGATGAAGCGGCTGGCCTGATCAAGGAGCAGTCAATGCTGCCAATGATCCAGTCCCTTTCCGAGTTCATCGAAAAGGAAGCCTGATGCTATGGCAAGAACTATTGCAGCCCTGATTCGCCATGGTGAATACCACCAGCAGGCAGATACGCCGAGTGCACACCAGCCCTATGCATTGACACCACAGGGCAAAGCAACAGTCTGTAGTGAAGCAGGCCGCCTTGCTGATTTACTCGACGATCAAAAGCTGGCGCTTGCGAATCGAATCGACAGCTCGAACATGCTGCGCGCCTGGCAGACTGCGATGATATTTGCGGAAGTGCTTTACGAGCATGCAATGCCAACGAAACTCATTGACAGCTATGATGCGCTCGCCGAGCGCGGGCTCGGCTCTGTAGCCAACCTGACTATCCAGCAAATCGAGAAAATAACTGTTGAAGACCCGCGTTATGAAGAACCGCCGCAGGACTGGAAGTCAAACAGTTATTATTGCTTGCCATTCCAGGGTGCAGAGTCACTGATACAGGCAGGCATCAGGGTGGCTGAACACCTGCAACAACAGATGAAAAACCTGAATGCGCAAGTTAGTGCGGATACAGTAAAGCTGTTTGTCGGGCATGGTGCTGCATTCCGGCATGCAGCATATCATCTGGGTATTCTTGAATTTGAACAATTGGCACAATTCAGTATGTTTCACGCACAGCCTGTTTTCATTGAATATCTGGATGACGGTGGCTGGTGTCATGTTGGCGGTGACTGGAAAGTTCGCAATGCAAGCAACGGGCTTGATTGATCGTGGCTCATTATCACAAGCTGGTGCCGGATTATCATGGTGTAGAACACATCGGCATACAGCTGCCTGATGAAACCCAGCCATGGTTACAGGGGAAAAAACGCTCATTACAGTTAAGGAGATTGAGTCATCAACAAACAGTGCAACAGCTATATGAACTGGTTGATAAATACGAATGGACCTGGCCGCGTAGAACTGTATATTTTTTCAGCGACCTGCACGCCGATGTAGATGCCCTGACTGCATCGCTGATAGCATCCGGTGGCGTCAAGGCCAACGGAAAAAAGCACAGGCGATTAAAGCTCACCAAACAGGGAAAACAGGCGCGATTCTTGATCGGGGGCGACTGTTTCGACAAGGGTCCGAGTAATCTCACGCTATTGAGAACATTGAACAAACTGCAGGATCGCGGTGCAGACATGCGTATCCTTGCAGGTAATCATGATGTGCGGGTCATGCTGGGTATGCGCAGCATCAACCGTGACGACGGGCCTGAATGTGATCATTTTTTTATACGCATGGGTGCAAAAGCAGTGCCCTTTCTCAAGGAAATTAATGACAGCTATCTGCTACGAGCGCACAGCTTGAAAGATATACCGGGCAAACAACAATGTGAGCAGCGTCTTTTTCCAGCCGAGCAATGGTTTGATGAGTTTCCTCTAAGTGTGGCGGATTTGCTGCCGCAGAAGATCATAGAAAAAGAGCTGCGGCGAGTAAAAGAGAAAAGTGAGGATTTCGAGGCACAATGCGACAATGTGGGGCTTTCGACCCGCAGAGTCTATGCGGCCGCACTGCAATGGCAGCGGTTATTTCTCCAGGATAAAGGCGAGTTCAGCTGGTTTTTCAGGCACATGCGTCTTGCCATGCACAGGGGATCGTTTC
>CAZRKQ010000050.1:0-80071 GCA_964600755.1 uncultured Thiotrichaceae bacterium | reverse complement strand
TGTCGTTGTATCACGCCGTGCTGTTGTTGAGTCCGAATACAGTGCCGAGCGTGAAGCACTGCTTGATACCATCGAAGAAGGCAAGCCAATCAAGGGCGTTGTCAAGAACCTGACCGATTATGGTGCGTTCCTTGATCTTGGTGGTGTCGATGGCTTATTGCATATCACTGATATGGCCTGGAAGCGTGTTCGTCATCCTTCCGAGGTGGTTAATGTCGGTGATGAAATTAGCGTCATGGTTCTCAAGTTCGACAAGGAACGCAACCGTGTATCACTTGGCCTGAAGCAACTTGGTGATGATCCATGGGCAGAAATTGCCCGCCGCTATCCTGAAGGTTCCAGGCTGCACGGCAAAATCAGCAACATTACAGATTATGGCTGCTTTGTTGAAATCGAAGATGGTGTTGAAGGTCTTGTGCATGTGTCTGAAATGGACTGGACCAATAAGAACATCAATCCTGCAAGCATGGTAGCTCTCGGTGATGAAACCGAAGTTATGATTCTTGATATCGACGAAGAACGTCGTCGTATTTCACTGGGCATGAAGCAGTGCCAGCCTAATCCATGGGACGAGTTTTCTGCATCTCATGACAAGGGTGACAAAGTTTCCGGAAAGATCAAATCGATTACCGATTTCGGTATTTTTGTCGGCCTCGACGGCGAGATTGATGGACTTGTCCATATGTCTGACATTTCGTGGGATGTTACCGGTGAAGAAGCGATACGCAACTTCAAGAAAGGCGACACCATAGAAGCTGTTGTACTTTCTATCGATCCTGAGCGTGAACGTATTTCACTGGGTATCAAGCAAATGGAACAGGATCCGGTGTCCTCATTTATGGGTGCCAACAAGAAGGGTTCATTGGTGACAGGAAAAGTGATCTCTGTTGATGCTAAAGCAGCAATTATAGATCTGGGTGACGGCGTAGAAGGAACGTTGCGAGCATCAGAACTTTCGCGGGATCGAGTTGAAGATGCATCCACTGTATTGAAAGTCGGCGATGAAGTTGAGGCCAAATTGATTGGCATTGATCGCAAGAGCCGTGCAATAAATCTTTCAATTAAAGCAAAAGACTATGATGATGAAGCTGAAGCGATAAAGGATTATGCCAGCTCGCAGCAGTCTGCTGCTACCACATTGGGTGATCTATTAAAGGAACAAATGGATTCCAACGACTAATTTCCAAAGCAGATATAGTTAAACCAACTATAGAGGACGGTTTCAGATGTCAGAAGAGACGAATGCGAGATCAATGATGAAATCTGAATTGATCGAGAGAATTGCGCGTAAGCAAAGCCATCTTGCATATAAGGATGTCGAGCTCGCCGTAAAAAGTTTACTCGAACAAATGAGCAATGCATTGTCAAACGGCGAGCGTATTGAAATACGCGGATTTGGCAGTTTCTCCTTACATTACCGTCCACCACGCTCTGGACGCAACCCTAAAACTGGTGACTCTGTTTCCTTGCCGGGTAAGCATGTTCCACACTTCAAGCCCGGTAAGGAACTTAGGGAACGAGTTAATGATTCTATGAAGAAAGATTAACCTTTCTTCATAGTCTCTTTTCATAATATCAGTAACTGGCGTATTCCAGTTACTGTCCTGTTTTTCAATCATTAACAGGGAAATACTGTATTTCCATGGTTGAGTTTTCTGAATTTCCCGGTTGGGTACTGGCAGCTTTGCCTGTTATTGTCATTCTCTTGTGGATGATATTCAGGCGGAACAGGAACAAATCAACTCTTAGAAGTCATTTTTCTACTGAATATTTCAGGGGTCTTAACCATTTGCTCAATGACGAGCAGGGCAAGGCACTGGATATCTTTGTCAAGCTGGTAGAGACAGACTGGGAAACGATCGATACGCACTTCGCACTTGGTAAAATATTTCGTAAAAACGGTGAAATCGATAAAGCTATCAAGATCCATCAGGGCCTGATTGCAAGACCTTCTTTGCCGGAAAAGTACCGCAACAGGGTTTTACTGGAGCTTGGTTACGACTACCTTGGCGCCGGCTGGTTTGACCGGGCTGAAGGCCTGTTCAAGGAAGTATTAATACATGATCCCAGGTCGGAAAAAGCTTTAAAGAATTTAATTCTTATCTATCAACAGGAAAAAGACTGGCACAAGGCAATAGGTGCAGCTGAGATCCTGTTTAGCGAAAATCCAGCTAAAGTAGGGCCTATGATTTCCCAGTATTATTGTGAGCTCGCTGATATTGCCAATACCAAGGGAGATGTAAGCCAGGTGGAGCATTATGCAAACCAGGCGCTACGTTATGATTCAGCATCAGTACGTGCTTCGATTATCCTGGCTGACCTGGCCATGGTAGCTGGTAACTATAGTAAGGCAAATTTGTTGTTGCAAAACATAGAAGAACAGGATGCCGAGTTTCTACCGATGGTAATGGATAAACTGGTTGAATGTCATCACCACCAGGATAAAACTGAGAGTTTACTGGAATACCTCGACCAGCTCGAGCAAAGGCAAAGTAACCTGCCATTGCTTGAATCACATGCGAAGGTTATAGAACGCTACAAGGGTCAGGATATGGCAGTTGGTTATGTTATGGATAAACTCAGAAAGAGTCCCAGTCTGGATGGTATGAACCAGTTGCTGAGTTACAAAGACACCAGGGATGATGAAAAAGTACACGCGATGATTCTCGGGCTTAAAGCCGCTGTCGATGTGATGAAGCAGGATCAGTCCACGTATCAATGTAAACAGTGTGGATTCAAGACCAATACACTGTACTGGTTGTGTCCTAGCTGTCATAACTGGGGCTCAGTCAAGCCTTACGCTTGGGAGTCACCTGCTAATGTCTGATTCAAAGATCATTGTTGCACTCGATTTTCCAGACGAAGCCAGCACAATGGAGCTGGTCGATCGCATCAATCCCGAATTATGCCGTCTTAAGGTTGGGAAAGAACTGTTCACACGATGTGGACCTGATCTGGTGAGAAAGCTGGTAAATAAGGATTATGATGTTTTTCTTGATCTGAAATACCACGATATACCTAATACAGTGGCTAATGCATGCAAGGCAGCAGCCGATTTAGGCGTATGGATGATGAATGTCCATGCACTAGGTGGACCAGTAATGCTTGCTGCTGCCCGTAATGCATTATCGGATTCGGATGCGCCAATGTTAATTGCTGTAACTGTATTAACCAGCAGTAGTGAAGAGGATCTAAAGGCTGTAGGAATCAATATGGCCACCGAAGAAATGGTCAAACGCCTGGCGTCGCTGGCGAAGCAGCAGGGACTCGATGGCGTGGTTTGTTCGGCGAGGGAAGCAAGTGAACTTAAATCATCTTTAGGCCATGATTTTATTCTGGTAACGCCAGGTATTAGATTGCCTACAGATGATGCAGGCGACCAGAAAAGAATTGTTACGCCAGCAGATGCAGTTAGACAAGGTTCAGATTATCTGGTGATTGGCCGGCCTATAACCCAGGCAGATGATCCGGTTCAGAAATTACTTACAGTAAATTCAGAAATTTCCCAATTGTGAGTAATCCGTCCTTTATGTAATCTATGTTTTCTTATAAACAACACAAGGACGCGAAAATGAACAATATCAAAACATTTCTTTTTATCGTTTTATTCTCATTCTCAAGCCTGCTTTACGCGGCGCAGGTTAATATCAATACCGCTGATGCGAATACACTCTCAAGTGAGTTGTCTGGCATAGGGCAAAGCAAGGCAGAGGCAATCGTGGCTTATCGTGAGCAGCATGGCCCTTACAAGCAGTTAGAAGATCTGGCAAACGTAAAGGGTATCGGTATCTCAATTATCGAAAAAAACAAAACAAAGATGAGTTTAGAATAATATATAAATCAGTAACTTAGAAGAAATAAAAGCCCGCATCGCGGGCTTTTTTATGTCTGCTACAATCCGTTCTCATGACACAAATGACAAGCAACCTGTTCGAAGCAGCTTTACGCTGCATCAAAATCAAAGACCCATTCGAAAAAGCATCAGATACACGGACATTATATAAAACATGGTGTAGCAATAAACTTTATGCCGAGTCGCTCAATGAGCCTGAGCGTATATTAAATCCAGGGAGACCGGATCGCCCGCAGTTAGTCGATCCGAGGAAGGTGCCAAAAAGAGGTTTTAAGTCAAGGCAAGGGCTGATGAGACTTGCACATGCAATCGCGCATATAGAATTCAATGCTATAAACCTGGCGCTGGATGCGGTCTATCGATTCAGGGGAATGCCGCATGAATTCTATACAGACTGGCTTCGTGTTGCTGCAGAAGAGTCAAGCCATTTTGTTATGCTGGTAGAATATCTTCAACAAAATAAAATACACTATGGCGACTATGATGCACATAATGGTTTATGGGAAATGGCGCTTAAAACAGATGATGATGTAATGCTGCGAATGGCACTGGTGCCACGTGTCCTTGAAGCCAGGGGGCTTGATGTTACACCCGGGATGATAACCAAACTTAAAAAAGCAGGAGAGCAGCAATTAGTAGCAATACTCGAAGTAATACATGAGGAAGAGATAGGGCATGTGCTTATAGGGACTAGATGGTTCAACTATACATGTCAGCAAAGAGATTTATCTCCGCATGTTATATTTACTGAACTTCTGAATAAGTATATGAATGGCGTCATTCAGGGACCATTCGATGAGGATTCAAGAATTCAGGCTGGGTTTACCGAAAATGAAATACAACACTTGTTAGAAATGAGCAGGAAAAAAGAGGCGATAAGGTGAAAAATAAACTCGTTACTATATTTATATTTAACTGTGTGTGCGCATGCTTAACTTCTTCAGCCAATGCTAATGAAATGACTAATGCAGTAAAGCTGACATACCAGGAAATAGAGGAAAGTATTGATCCCTATATAGTTACTTATACGGTATCCAGTAATCATATCAGAATCGATGATGAATCCGATAGTAGCGGCTATATCATATACGATATAAAAGAGAACAGGATATTTAGTGTCAGTCACTATGATCAGTCAATCCTCGTTATTCCAGAGTATCGTGTAAATGATTTCAAGCCTGACTTTAAAATTGATATTGAGTATATGGTGTTAGAGGATGCGCCGACAATATCGGGAAAGAAGGTTTATAGCTATCGTGTAAAGGTTGTTACCGATACAACGAGTGAAAATTGTATGGATATCCAGCTGGTCCCAGGGTTGCTGCCTGCTGCGGCAAGTACTCTGCAGAAATTTCAGGGGATAATGTCAGGTCAGCATGTGACTACTTTGGGGCAGACCCCCGAGGAATATCGAACGCCATGTTACCTGGTCGACCAGGTCTATAACAAAGGTGATTACTACAGCAAAGGACTTCCTATACAGGAATGGCACAGTAACGGAAAAATTCGGCAGCTATTGAATTTTGAAGATGTGGAAGTAGATGCTTCAATATTTAAAATACCACAGGAATACCGACGGTATTCTCTGAAATAAATACAATGACAGATATAGTGCATTATTTAGTCTTTCGTGCATTTTAAACGGAAGATTGAACCGCAGAGACGCGGAGACGCAGAGAAAACATAATATATAGTAATATTTTTCTATGTAGGGTGGGCGCCGCCCACCACTTTAACCACGGTGGGCAGCGCCCACCCTACTTGTCTTAATTAAAAAGAATTCTGTCATGATAAACAACATATAAATAATTATTTCTCTGCGTCTCTGCGTCTCCGCGCCTCTGCGGTAAAAAACTGTAAATACCTGAGGATAAAAGCCATTCCTTGTTATGCAGTGTTATTAGAGCGAATAATGGAAATTCCGGCTAATTGAATTGAACCAGCTCGAATTCATTGTTTGCATTGGTGCAAATATAATTACCGTTCTTGTACCAGTCACCGAGAACAATTCTTTTGACCTTCATGCCGTCAAGTTCGAACTCATGTATACCGGGCCTGTGTGTATGGCCATGGATTAATAGATTTACACCTGTTTCGCGCATGGTATCTTCAACTGCCTGTTGATTAACATCCATTATGGCTTCGGATTTATTTGAAGTGGCTTTTTCACTGGTTCCTCTCAACGATTTTGCAATACGTTCCCGTAAAAACAGTGGTAATAATAGAAAAATTCGTTGAACTGTCTTGTTGCGGACTTTATGTCGAAAATCCTGGTAGGCGATATCATCTGTACAAAGCAGGTCGCCATGCATCAACAAGACCGACTGGTCAAGAATCTTGTCCAGGTACGGATCATTAATGATTTCAAAATGATATTGCGCGGCCAGCTTCTGGCCGATGAGGAAGTCCCGGTTTCCATGCATAATCTTGATTCTGGTGCCGGCCTGGTGCAATCGATCAAGCGCTGTAAACACCGGCTCAAGTCCAAGTGCCTTGTCATCGTCGCCGATCCAGTATTCAACAAAATCACCAAGTATGTATAGCGTGTCTGCATGAATAGCAACGTCATCAACAAATCTTTCAAAAAGTCTGATCATCTCAGGCCTCTCTGGCGCGAGATGCAAGTCTGATATGAACAGACTATTTTCAGGCATCTATTAGATTACTGTTATGGCCGTGATCACTATGTTATCTTCAGGGACATCGCTATGTCCGCCGCGATTGGTTGTTTTCACACTGGCAATTGCATCAACCACATCCATGCCGTCAGTGACATTGCCGAAAACACAGTAGCCCCAGCCCTGGATGCTCGGTGCGGTGTAATTTAAAAAGGCATTATCTTTATGGTTAATAAAAAACTGTGCTGTAGCAGAGTCTGGATCCTGCGTGCGAGCCATTGCTATAGTGCCGCGATCATTAGGCAGGCCATTGTCTGCTTCATTTTTAATTGGCTCCTGGGTGCTTTTCTGCACCATCTGGTCGTTCATGCCTCCACCCTGGATCATAAAGCTGGGGATCACTCTATGGAATATAGTGCCATCAAAGAAACCATCACGGACGTAGTTAAGAAAATTATTTACAGTAACAGGTGCTTTTTCTTCATTAAGCTCGATGACAATGTCACCCATTGTGGTTTCAAGTTTGACTGTAGACATAGTGATGGCCTTGTGTGTATAAGCGTTTAAATATTCTGGATCTTCATGGACCCGGTGTTATGTGTATTCTACGGTCTCGCTCGCAAAACGTCATCTTTAAATGTGCATGATAAATCTGTGCTTTGTGCTCAAAGCAGGAAAATATGGCGCCCCGGAGACGATTTGAACGTCCGACCTGCCGCTTAGGAGGCGGCTGCTCTATCCAGCTGAGCTACCGGGGCAGTGTGATCAAAATGATCGCAGAATAGTATATCAGTCAATTCCAGTCGCGTCAGAGTGATGAGCAACCGAAAAATGATCAGAGTCCGGGGCTTCAGCGTGCTGTCTTGCGACGCTCGGTTTTATGTAGATATCTATGCAATAAGCGCCATGCAAAGGATTCGGGCTCGTTTTTGAATGTCATTACATAATTCAGACTGCTCATGACCTTCAGTGTCCAGTCCATGCTGTTTTTCACTTCACGCGTGCCGCAGAACAATAGCTTGTCGCCACGTTGTATGTTGTTGTCGTCCTCAGGCATCATTATTTTCTCGCTTTCCCGTACATGCATCAGCGCCACGCACTTGAGTTTGAGGTATCTTGAAGCCGGGTCCTGTGTGATATGTCCCAGGTTTATACTTCGACCGAGGTCGAGTGCTATACAGATAGCTGGGGACTGGTTGTCATTTATCTCAACTGTCCATATATGCGGATTGTGATTACCGAGCACAGCACTCATTCTACTAATGGCTATATTCGCCCATTCTTCATCGAAAAGTTGCGCAGTTTTCAAGTAGTCTACAAGAAGTGGATTGAGGAAGACTGCACGGATCTTGCGTGCCGTAATCTCTCTTGGGCGCATTATCAGGTTTGCTTGCGTTGCCGTGTATAGATCATAGTTGTTATAAATATTTTGACGAGCGACAACAAATACATCCGGATTAATTGCACGCGCAGTCATTATGATGGACAGATTGTTTGAGTCGTTATTGGAACCGGCAATAACACCGGCTGATGATTCAATACCCGCTTTTTTAAGCGTTTTCTCGTCAATACCGGTACCTAGAATGAAGTTATTCTTGTGTTCGACATGGTGATGTTCGAATTCGTCGCGAACATCTATAGACGGGTCGATAACTGTAACCTTGATGTCCTGGTCAATTAAAAGTTGATAGAGCTGTTTGCCAAAACGACCATAGCCACAAAGAATCCAGTGTCCATATCTGAAATAGATCGGGTCACTGAGCTTGGTATTAGGAGCACCGGTAAGCCAGTCATTAATAAGATACAGGGAAGGTGAGTGCATAACCATTTGAAATATGGTTGCAAAGGTTTCAAACGGATTTACCACATTGTCTGTACCGAATGACAGCATGTTTTCTTCATATTCTTTCAGCTCGGATCGACAGACAACTTTAACTCCAGGATGAAGCAACTTACTGGTGATGGCTATTTTAAGATTAGTATCATCCGATGCTGTTACAGCGATGACACCCTTGCATTTCGGATGTTTAATGCCGGCATTATTCAGTTGGATAGCATCTGAGGCATCACCGATGATGTTGGGGACAAATTCCCTCATGTCATTCAGCCTTATTTCATTCAGATTGTTCGGGTCTTTTTCGATAACCACTGCACGGTAGTGCTCTTCGGTAAGTGCGGTAACAACCTCGTAGCCTGTTTCACCAAGGCCGCAAACCAGGTAAAACGGTTCGTGTAGGGAGCTTACATTTTTTTTGAAGCGGGAGCTGGTGACGGCAGCCTTGAAGTGTGGGTCCTGTACAAGGGTAAGAATTTTACCAATTGCATACAGCCAGGCGATAACCAGTATGTATATAGAGAATACAGCCCATAAACGCTGTGCTTCGGATAGAGGATAAGGGACTTCGCCAAAGCCAATTGTTGTAGCGGTGAAGCTGACAAAGTAAAACGCATGAAAAATACTCATGTGTATGGGATTTCCCTGGTCATCAACACCGGGTATAAATATCAAACCCAGAATGGCAATGTTATACACAGCGATAAGCATGATAAACGGCGCACGCATACGCCGCAGGATCATCGAGGTAACCAGGTTCATCGGTCGGGCCTCATATCACAGGATGAGTGCGGATTCCTCGGTCAATGGCGAAGCATGGCTGCTTCGATCATCAGCAGGATAACGGAGATGATGTTTGCAAGCATTGCGCCACCGCTCAAGGAAACAATTGTCGACATGACTGCAGGGGTAAGCCCGGTCTCCTGCACATGGACAGCAACAGTCCATACAATGGTGGCTGAAATCAACTGAACAACGGCAACAAGACTGGTTGCCAGCAACATGGCGCCGAGTTGGGATCTGTCACCGAACTTCATCACTGTTGCAGTGAGGTTGACGATCAGTACCGCGTACAGCTCGTAGACATTATGATGTGCCGGGTTATCAACTTCGCCTACAAAAAATCCGAAATTAAGCGTCAGAGCCAGGATCATGAAGAAACTGAAAACAACTTTTTCCAGATTCATAGTGCACCTTTTATATTATTATTTGATCAAATTGTAGCTTATTACAACAAGAAACCCTAGCTAGCGAGCAACTGCATGAGTATTTCATGGTAGATCATGGTCAGCTGCTCAAGCTCATCGATATCAATATTTTCATCGATTTTGTGAATGCTTGCATTCACGGGGCCCAACTCGAGAACCTGTGCGCCGGTTGGAGCAATAAAACGCCCATCAGAAGTTCCGCCACTGGTAGATAATTCGGTGTCGAAGTTACGAACTTTCTTTATGGCTGTTTTGGTTGCATCAATCAATTCACCTGCAGGTGTGAGGAAAGGATTGCCTGACAGTGCCCAGATCAGCTCGTATTTGAGATTATGTGAGTTCAGAATTCCTTCAATACGTTGACGTAATTGATCTTGAGTGATTTCGCTAGAGAAGCGTAAGTTGAACAGTATTTCTACACTTCCCGGAATGACATTATTAGCTCCAGTTCCAGCATTAATGTTGGAAATTTGAAAGCTTGTCGGCGGAAAAAAGTCATTACCGTTGTCCCATTGCTCATTAACCAGGTCATACAAAGCCGGTGCAAAACGATGAATTGGATTATCTGCAAGCTGAGGGTAAGCAATATGTCCTTGCGTGCCGATGATTTTCAATGTTCCTGAAAGTGATCCGCGGCGCCCGTTTTTAACAACATCACCTACTGTATGGCTGCTGGTTGGTTCACCAACGAGGCACCAGTCGATATTTTCATCGCGCTGCTCAAGTAATTCTATAATTTTTACTGTGCCATCAATTGCGGGCCCTTCTTCATCACTGGTAATGAGGAAAGCGATAGAGCCTTTGTAGTCTGGGTTTTTCTCAATAAATTGCTCACAGGCGCAGATCATCGCTGCGATGCTGCTTTTCATGTCTGCAGCGCCGCGACCATAAAGTATGCTGCCAGTTATAGTCGGAGTGAACGGATCATATTGCCATTGCTCAACAGGGCCAGGTGGTACAACATCAGTGTGGCCTGCAAATACAAATAATGGCTGTGTTTCACCACGACGTGCCCATAAATTGTCAACCACACCGAAGCGGTGATGCTCAATATCGAAGCCAAGAGCTTGTAAACGTTCAGCAATTAATTTCTGGCAGTCCTGATCATCTGGAGTGATGGAGGGTCTGCTAATCAGCTGTTGTGTAAGTTCAAGCGTTGTTGTCATCTATAGTTGTTCCATTAACGCCTGTTTGAGTTGATGCTGCATATCTTCACTCAAAGGGGTGTAGGTATTGGCTTGAGTAATGTCAAAAGAGTCGATAGCGGTTTCACCGGCAGTTGAGATCTTGGCGCTGTGTATACTTATGTTACATTGAATAAATGCTCTGGCAATGACTGAAAGCATGCCTGGTCTGTCTGTTGTTTCAATATGCATCCTCGTGATTCCGCTTTCTTTGACCCTGTTAAAGCTGATTTTGGTTTCAACCTGGAAGTGCTTCTGAGCACGTGGTATTGCCATTGCAGTGATGTCCTTGAGTTCCTTGTCTGTCAGTTTATCCAGTATCTGCGGCACAACTTCTTTTGCGTAATCGTTAATATGCTCAATCATTTCATCAGCAAAGATGATTTTGTATGTCTCCAGCAGGCAGCCGCTCATTCCGCGCATGATGAAAGCATCGGCAACGTTCAAATTTAACTGTCCGAGAACACTAACAATTCGCGCAAACATGTGAGATACAGACCTGCTGAAGACAAATAATTCCATGCTGCCAGTTTGCTGGTCGGTTCTTGTTTTTACTACCGGTATGTCTTTGTTGGCATGCTTGCTAATCAGCCTGGTGTGCCAGACAATCTCGGCTGGCGTATGCCGGAGAAAATATTCGTCGGTGAAATTATCCCAGATAGCACTGAGTTCGAGCGTGCCAAAACCTTCCTTGGACAGGTTTCTGAATGCGTAAGTGCGGTTATGGTCAATATCATCCTGCCTGTTGGCCTGGTATTCAAATCCTTGCTGCAATACTTGCGCGGTTTTGTTGTACAGCTCAATAAGCAGTTTGTCTTTCCAGCTGTTCCATTGCTTGGGATTGGTCGCGCGTATATCACACATTGTCAGCAAGTAGAGATAATCGAGCTTTTCCAGGGTGTCTACTTTCTCAGTAAACTCGGCGATTATTTCAGGATTGCTGATATCTTTGCGCTGTGCTGTAATCGACATGACGAGGTGGTTACGAACCATCCAGCTGACAAGATCGGCATCTTCCTGGTTCAAGTCATGATCAAGACAAAACTCCA
Organism: uncultured Thiotrichaceae bacterium; assembly: GCA_964600755.1. GTDB lineage: Bacteria > Pseudomonadota > Gammaproteobacteria > SZUA-229 > SZUA-229 > JABDQW01. Next base: position 68,325 of record CAZRKQ010000050.1, on the reverse strand, counting down.
GTGCATCTACAGCGCCAAGTTCAGAGTGATCACCGTCCCGACCTTTGGCAATATCGTGAAACAGACCGGCGAGATATAGTAATTCGGGTTTTTTCAGATGATGTGATATGCCGCTTGCCAGTGGGAACTCATGACAGAATTCGGGTACTGTCAAACGACGCATATTGCGTAATACGAAAAGCGTATGCTGATCTACAGTATAGGCATGAAAAAGATCGTATTGCATGCGTCCTACAATCTGGGCAAAAGCAGGAATATAGGCGGCAAGAATGCCATATCGGTTCATGCGCCTGAATTCGTGTGTTACACCACGGCTTTGACGGATGATGTGTATGAACAGACGTTTGGCCTCATCGGATTGGCGAAACTCATCGTTAATCAGGTGCCTGTTTTCGCGAATTAGCCGAATTGTTTCTGCGCGCACGCCCTGTATCTCGGGGTGTTGCTCATTGACCAGGAACAGTTCCAGCAGGGTAGTTGGCCTGTTCCTGAAAACATCTTTATGTGTAACTTCAATATAACCATGTTTTATCTGAAATGACTCATTGATTACAATTGTTTCACCGGGCTTGTCCATATACAGAATGGCTTCACGAAACAGCTGCAACAGCGTTTCATTTAATCGCTCGAGTTCCATTACAGTGCGATAATACTGTTGCATGAACTGCTCGATAGCGATATTGCTTCTTGCTGATTCTTTGTCGTCTTCGAAACCAAACTCAACAGCAAGCTGGTGTTGATAATCAAATAACAGGCGATCTTCACGACGCCCGGTCAGGTAATGCATGCTGCAGCGAATTCGCCAAAGCAATTGCTGACCGTCAAGTAATGTCTTGAGCTCATCTTCACGCAAGAAGTTATGATCAACCAGGTCATATAAGCTGGATGCACCAAAATGGCGCTTTGCTACCCAGCCTATCATCTGGATGTCCCTGAGGCCGCCATGACCTTCTTTTATGTTTGGTTCCAGGTTGTAGGCAGTGTCATTGTATTTTCCATTGCGTAGAATTTGCTCCTTCAGCTTGGCCTGAAAGAAGGACTGGTCGTCCCACATTCTGTCTGGTCCAGTCAAAATGTGCATTTGATCAAACAACGCCTTATCACCTGAAAGCAGGCGTGATTCCATGATATTGGTTGCGACGGTAATGTCGTTTACCGCTTCATCTGCGCATTCATCCAGGGTGCGGACGCTATGACCAATTTCGAGGCGGCCGTCCCACAGCAGCATAATGAATTTTTCTATAACATCTTGTGTTTGCTCGTCTTCTTCATCCTGCAATAGCAGCATCAGATCGATGTCGGAAGCAGGATGCAGCTCGCCACGTCCATATCCGCCAACCGCTATGAGTGCAATGGGTTGACCGATTAATGAAAAATAATGTTCAAACAGTGTAATTAACAGCCGATCAACCAGGGACGCACGGCCAAGCACGATTTCCTCCACCGGTGCTCCACTCTGATACAGGGTCTTCAGGCCATCATTGATAGCTGTGATAGAAGACTTTAGTGTCGGCAACGCATTGTCTGGATCTGATTGCAGTACTTCCCTCAGTTGCTGTGCATCGAAAAGGCAGTTGATATCGTTGTTCAATGTTGTATTTATTGCATGCATGTCAGATCTCGTCGCCTGGGCATTGTGTCAGGACCTCATAACTATCGGCAGTTACGAGGATGGTATGTTCCCACTGAGCAGAGGGACTGTGGTCTTTGGTCACAACAGTCCAGTTGTCGTTGAGTAACTTGACGTGGCGCTTGCCGGCATTAATCATGGGTTCAATGGTAAAAGTCATTCCAGGTTCAAGCTGAATACCTGTGCCGGGCTTGCCATAGTGCAGTACCTGGGGATCTTCGTGAAATCCACGTCCAATACCATGGCCGCAATATTCACGTACAACAGAACAATGACTGGACTCTGCGTGCTGCTGAATTGCATGGCCTATATCACCGAGATGCGTTCCGGGTTTTACCTGTTCAATGCCGATAATCAGGCACTCGTGCGCAATTTTACTGACTCGGGCCGATTTGATATTCGGTTCGCCAATCATGAACATTTTACTGGTGTCGCCGTGGTATTCATCCTTGATCACGGTGATATCGATATTCAGGATATCACCGATTTTTAATATCTTGTCACCCGGAATACCATGACAGACCTGGTGATTAACGGAAGTGCAAATCGACTTCGGGAAACCATGATAGTTCAGCGGTGCTGGAATTGCTCTCTGAGTGTTTACGATATAGTCATGGCAAATACTGTCCAGCTCCCCGGTAGATATGCCTGCTTTTACGTAGGGGCGTATCATTTGCAGCACCTCACCCGCAAGGTGGCCCGCTATGCGCATTTTTTCTATTTCTTCTACGGTTTTTATATTGACTGACACAGTAATAAATCCTTATAAATAAATAAGTTACATCATATATCTCGATATTGGGCGATGTATATTCCCGTTGTTTCCAGGCGCCCGATATGGTATAAAGCCGCCGCGTTTAACGCAATTCACTCGATAAACGTCTGATCAGGCACCTGCATTGGCGCCAAAATGACGACTATATCGGATTTTAATTCGCACATACACCGACACATGCAATTGGGTGCCGACATAAAAACGGTTATTGCATGGGGTGTATGGAGGCCTAACCCCTTTAGGAGAGACATATGTCTAACGTATCTATGCGCCTGATGCTCGAAGCCGGCGTTCATTTTGGTCACCAGACCCGTTTCTGGAACCCAAAAATGTCAGAATTCATTTTTGGTGCCCGCAACAAGATCCACATCGTCAACCTTGAAAAAACCCTGCCACTTTACAACGACGCTGTAAATGCCATTGGCAAGATTGCTTCTAATCGAGGCACTGTTTTATTTGTTGGCACAAAACGCGCAGCACGCAACACGGTGATGGAAGAAGCACAGCGTTGTGGAATGCCATATGTAAACCATCGCTGGCTCGGCGGCATGCTGACCAATTACAAAACTATTCGCCAGTCTATACAAAGGTTGATGGATCTAGAGGAAATGTCTACCGGTGAGGGCTTTGCCAGGCTTACCAAGAAAGAAGCGCTTGGTTTGAAACGTGAAATGGAAAAGCTTGAGAAGGTGCTTGGCGGTATCAAGAACATGAAAGGTCTGCCAGATGCATTATTTGTAATAGATGTTGGCCATGAAGAGATTGCCATAAATGAAGCTAACAAGCTCGGCATTCCAGTATTCGGCATTGTTGACACAAATAATTCACCCGATGGCATTGATTACATTGTTCCCGGTAATGATGATGCTATCAAGGCGATTCGACTATATTCACAGGGAATCGCCGACGCTGTCATTGAAGGACGTGCTTCTGCTGTAATTCAGCCTGAAGAAGTCGAAGAAACAGCACCAAAGAAAAAGGTGTCAGTAAAGAAGGCGCCTGTGAAGAAAACAGCCAAGGCTCACGTACAAGCAGCCGAGGAAAAAGCACCTGTTGCAAAAAAAGTAGAAGCAGTAAAAGAAGCGGCTGAAAAAGTAGAAGCTGAAGCTCCAGCAGAAGTTGTAGTTGAAGAAGTTGCCGAGGAAGCTGTTGAAGAAGTCACAGAGAAGGCAGCTGCAGCGCCAAAGAATAAAGTGGCTAAAAAGAAAGTCGCCAAGAAGAAGGTAGCTAAAAAGAAAGTTGCCAAGAAGAAGGCCGTCAAGAAAAAAGCTTGATTAAGCTGAGCTGGCTGACTGAATTTGAACATGGTTAGAAACAACGAACAGACACAGAGGTAATAACATGCAGATTACAGCTGCAATGGTAAAAGAACTACGTGAGCGTACCGGCTCGGGCATGATGGAATGCAAAAAGGCCCTGCAGGAGGCTGACGGCGATATTGATACCGCGATCGAAAATATGCGCAAATCCGGCCTTGCGAAGGCCGATAAAAAGGCTGGTCGTGTAGCTGCCGAAGGCCGCATTGCGATCAAGATCAGCGATGATGGAAAAGCCGCAGTTATCGTCGAAGTAAATTGTGAAACAGATTTTGTTTCTGGTGGTGATGATTTCATGGACTTCGTCAATGAAATTGCTGCTGTAGCTCTTAACAACAAGCCTGAATCGATTGAATCACTACTTGAGCTTTCTATCGATGGCTCACAGAGTGTTGAAGACAAGCGTAAGGCAATGATTTCGAAAATCGGCGAGAATATCCAGGTTCGCCGTTGTGAGGTCATGAGCGCAGATGCAGGCTCATTTGGCAGCTATCTGCACGGCACACGCATTGGTGTTTTACTTGAAATGGAAAATGGTAATGAAGATTTGATCAAGGATGTAGCAATGCATATTGCGGCAAGCAAGCCAACCTGTGTAACCGAGGAACAGGTTTCTGCGCAAATGCTGGCGAAGGAGCGTGAAATCCTGATTGCCCAGGCACAGGACAGCGGCAAACCGCAAGATATTATCGAAAAGATGGTAGATGGCCGTATACGCAAGTATCTCGCTGAGATCACGCTTGTCGGACAGCCCTTTGTCAAGGACCCGGATAAAACTGTCGGTGCCTTACTTAAAGATGAAGGTGCAAACGTAACCGGTTTTGTACGCTATGAAGTTGGCGAAGGTATAGAAAAGAAACAGGAAAATTTTGCTGACGAAGTAATGGCACAAGTTAACGCTAGTTAAACTTAAGATGATTTGCTACGAAACAAAAACCGGGATTTTCTTTCCCGGTTTTTTGTGGCTGGAATAATAAAAATAATGACTACTAACAAACCATTCTATAAACGGGTATTGCTCAAACTTAGTGGTGAAGCACTCATGGGCAATATGGATTTCGGCATTGAAACCAACATGATGTCACGTGTTGCAGCGGAAATAGCCGAGGTCTCCGATATGGGCATAGAGGTAGCCCTTGTTATTGGCGGGGGCAATATTTTCAGGGGCCAGGGTCTGGCCCAGGCAGGTATTGATCGCGTCACTGGTGATCACATGGGCATGCTGGCAACCGTGATTAACTCACTGGCAATGCAGGATGCACTTGAAAAAATCGGTAAGCAATGCCGGGTAATGTCTGCTATTCGTATTAATCGTGTTTGTGAGGAATATGTTCGCCGACGTTCGATACGTCATCTAGAGAAGGGCAGAATAGTCATTTTTGCTGCAGGTACTGGCAATCCATTTTTTACCACAGACACTGCCGGTTGCCTGCGTGCCATTGAAATAGAAGCGGATGTCATCATGAAGGCAACCAAGGTTGATGGTGTATTCGATTCAGATCCAGCCAGTAATCCGGACGCAATACGCTACGAGACTTTGACATATGCTAAAGCCATTGAAAAAAATCTTGGTGTTATGGATATGACAGCGATAGTGATGTGTCGCGACAATAACCTGCCGCTACGTGTATTTAATCTTAATGATAAAGGCGCTTTACCTGCAACAATGAGTGACCACAGTATTGGCACGACTGTTGTATTGGAGGAAACAGCATGATTGACGAGATTATTAAAGATGCAGAAGTCCGCATGAGCAAGAGTATCGACTCATTACATACGGAATTCACAAAAATAAGAACAGGTCGAGCACACCCCAGCCTGCTTGATCAAATCAATGTTGATTATTATGGTGCAGCCACGCCTATCAACCAGGTTGCTAATGTGAACGTCGAAGACTCCAGAACACTGGTTGTCACTCCCTGGGAGAAGGACATGGTTGCAAAAGTCGAAAAGGCTATCATGGGTTCAGATCTTGGACTAAATCCTGCAACTGCTGGTACCGTTATCCGAATACCGATGCCACCGTTGACAGAAGAGCGGCGTAAAGATCTTGTCAAGGTCGTCAGGCACGAGGCGGAGCAAGCACGAGTAGCTATCCGCAATATCCGGCGTGATGCAAATAGTGATTTCAAGGATCTGCTGAAAGAAAAGGAAATATCTGAGGACGAAGAGCGTAAAGCTGAAGAAAATATTCAGAAGCTGACAGATACCTATGTTGGCAAAATTGATAAGGTGCTGGCTGATAAGGAAGCTGAGTTGATGGAAGTATAAGCTTTCAGGTGCGTCATCCGGATTTTATACCTGGGTAAGGGGTTATGTTTTATACCGGCTTCATCAGTAAATGACTACAGAGCAAACAGATAACAATAAGATTGTGCCACAGCACGTAGCTGTTGTGATGGACGGTAACGGCCGCTGGGCAAAAAATCGCTTTCTTCCGCGTACGGCCGGGCATAAAGCTGGTGTCAAGGCTACGCGACGCCTGGTTGAGTTATGTGCAATAAAAGGAATAGGCGCATTAACGCTATTTGCTTTCAGCAGCGAAAACTGGAACCGTCCTGAACAGGAAGTCAGCAGCCTGATGTCCCTGTTTCTATCCACACTGAATTCAGAGTTAAACAAGTTGCATGAGCAGGGTGTTCGTATACGTTTCATTGGTGACCGCACCCGCTTTTCAGAAAATCTTCAGGCAAGTATCACTGCTGCTGAAAAGAAAACAGAAACGAACACAAAACTAAATCTCAACATTGCTGCAAATTATGGCGGGCGATGGGACATCGTGAAAGCTGCCCAAAACTTGTCACGAAAGCTGGTTAATGGCGAGATTGTTGAGAATCAGATAACTGAAGAGGCATTTACCCGCGAACTGTGTCTGGTTGATTTGCCGGAACCTGACCTATTTATACGTACAGGTGGTGAACAGAGAATCAGTAATTTCCTGCTGTGGCAAATTGCATACACTGAACTGTTCTTCACTGATACGCTTTGGCCTGAATTTAATGATGCTGCTTTTGACGAAGCATTGGACTGGTATAGCAAGCGGCAACGCCGTTTTGGAAAAACCGGGGATCAGGTAGAAGGCGCGCAGGGAAGTCAAACGGGATAACGCCAGCTATGTTGCTTCAACGTGTACTCACAGCCATTCCTCTCGCCGTAGGCATTATCTGGATTATCCTTTTCCAGCCAAGCCATGTTTTTTTCTGGCTGACGATGGTTGTTACAGCAGTAGCTGCCTACGAATGGGCGAAACTGGCCGGATTGAACACTGTCGGTCAAATCATCTATCTGTTGCTGATGTGTGCAATTCCCTGGATCGTGATTAACTATGCCGGCCAATATATGCAGTTTTATATTTATGCGGGTGTAATCTGGTGGCTTTTCATCAGCTTTTACCTGTTTAAGGCGCAGCCAGAAAAAGTCAGCAGCAAGGTATCACCGCTTAAACTGCTTGCCGGCATACTGGTCATTCCTGCTGCAGTGTTAGCCATGAACGCCATCCATGTAGAGCATAATGGCCCCGAATGGCTGCTTTATGGCCTGATGCTCGTATGGGTGGCTGATATCGGTGCCTATTTCAGTGGCAAGCGTTTTGGCCGACACAAACTTGCACCTGCAATCAGTCCTGGAAAAACGCGTGAAGGTTTATACGGCGCTATTGCCGCTGTGGTCGTATATACGGCGCTAGCCGCGTATTATTTCGGTCTCGATACCAGGAGCACCATTTACTTTCTACTGCTGGCTGTCGTGCTTACACTGGTCTCGGTTGTCGGAGATCTATACGAGAGTGTGTTGAAGCGCGAACATGGCGTCAAGGACAGCGGGGCGATACTTCCTGGCCATGGTGGAATTCTCGACAGAATTGACAGTGTGCTGGCTGCCATGCCTGTATTCCTGGTCGGGTATGAGTTATTGCTGCAGCCGGTGCTCAGTATATGAATGCATCCAGGGCAATAACAATTCTGGGCTCTACCGGAAGCATCGGGCAAAACACGCTGGATGTGGTTTCACGCCACCAGGACAAGTACAGAATTGTCGCTTTAACCGCAAATACTGATGTTGATGCGCTCGAGCAGCAGTGTCTGCAATGGCGGCCGGAATTTGCCGTGATGAGCGACCAGACCTGTGCACAACAGCTTTTCGATAGACTGAAAGCCAGGGGGCAGGACACGCAGGTGCTTGCAGGTATTGAAGGCCTGAAGCAGGTTTCCAGCCTGGAGCAGGTTGATACCGTGGTCGCCGGTATTGTCGGTGCAGCCGGTTTGCAGCCAACATTATCTGCTGCAGAGTCAGGCAAGCGGGTATTGCTCGCTAATAAGGAAGCACTGGTGATGTCAGGGCGTCTGTTTATGGATGCCGTGCATAATAACGGTGCGCTATTGCTGCCTGTCGACAGTGAGCATAATGCTATTTTCCAGTGTATGCCGCATCAACTGCCTGATAACCCGCAACAGTCAGGCATTAACAGGATATTGCTGACTGCCAGTGGTGGTCCCTTCAGAACCACAGCGCTCGAACAATTTCATGAGATTACGCCAGAACAGGCCGTTAGCCATCCGAATTGGGTCATGGGACGGAAAATTTCAGTTGATTCAGCTACGATGATGAACAAGGGGTTAGAGGTAATCGAGGCGCATTGGCTTTTCAATGTTTCGCACGACCTCATCGAAGTCGTTATTCATCCTCAAAGTATCATTCATTCGATGGTTTCATATGCTGATGGCTCAATTCTGGCTCAACTGGGTAATCCTGATATGCGTACACCGATTGCACATTGCCTGGCCTGGCCTGAACGAATAGATTCAGGTGTTGAACCTCTTGATATTTTTGATGTCGCAAAACTGGAGTTTGAAAAACCCGATTTGCAACGATTTCCATGCCTTAAATTATGCTACCAGGCAATACAGGCAGGAGGCTCGGCAAGTATTGCACTGAATGCAGCGAATGAAATTGCTGTTGAGGCGTTCCTGCAGAAGAAGATCGCATTTACAGCAATTGCAGGGTTAATACAAAGCGTTTTAGAAAAAATAACAATAACAAATGCGAGCACACTCGATGAGATCCTGGCTGTGGACCAGTCGGCACGTGAAATCGCACGGTCACATATGAATAATCTACAGACTGTTTAATCCATGAGCATACTGCATAATATCTTCTTTTTTATTGTAGCCATTGGTGTTCTCGTTACTTTTCATGAGTTCGGCCATTTCTGGGTGGCACGAAAACTGGGTGTAAAAGTATTGCGGTTTTCTGTTGGTTTCGGCAAGCCGCTGTTTACATGGAGGCGTAAAAATGACATTGACCGTGCTGAATATGTTGTTGCCGCTATACCACTCGGTGGTTATGTAAAAATGCTTGATGAGCGAGAAGGAAATGTGCCTGAAGAAGAGCTGCCCCGTGCTTTTAACAGGCAGCCGGTTTGGAAGCGTTCCCTGATTGTGTTTGCCGGCCCGGCATTTAATTTTATTCTGGCTATTTTCCTGTACTGGCTGGTATTTGTGGTCGGTACCACTGCGCAACGTCCGCTAGTAGGTGTGTCTTTGGCAGAGTCAGTTGCCGCTCAGGCCGGTTTTTCAGAAAAGGATGAAATCCTGCAAGTCGGCGAATCCAGGGTTGCATCCTGGAATACTTTTCGGATTGCCCTGATTGACCAGGGGCTGGACGGTGGCCAGCTTGATATAAAGGTGCGTGATGTCGATGGCTTTGAAGTTATGCGGTCGCTTCAGCTGGGTGAGACCAGGGTGCTCGAAGACGAAACTGACATCGTCACCAAACTCGGTTTCGAGATGTGGCAGCCCGAGTTACCAGCGGAAATTGGAGGGGTAGTGGAAGGTGGTGCGGCCAGCGAGGCAGGGCTTGTAAAGGGAGACACTATACGCTCGATAAATGGCAAGCCCGTGTATGAGTGGAGTGAAATTGTCGAGCTGGTGCGTGCAAGCCCGAATCAGTTACTGAAGTTTTCTGTCGACAGGGGCGGTCAGCTGATAGATATTGATGTAATTCCCGGCACTAAAAAACACGCTGACGAGCAAGTCGGCTATATCGGCGCATACCAGAACATACCTGACGAAGTCAGAGATGAATTGATTGTTGAGCTCAAGTACGGAGTTATTGAGTCAATTCCAAAAGCAGCAATCAAGACCTGGGATATGTCACTGTTGACTCTGCGGGTGCTGTGGAAGATGGTGACGGGGGAGGCATCACTAAATAATATTTCCGGCCCAATTACAATTGCACAGTACGCTGGAGTTACAGCCACAATAGGGTTCACAACCTTTATTGGTTTTCTTGCGATTATTTCAGTCAGCCTGGGCGTGCTTAATCTGTTACCGATTCCAATGCTTGATGGCGGCCACCTGTTTTACTACCTGATTGAGACCATTAAGGGCGGGCCCGTATCAGAGACCTTTGAGGTCAGGGGGCAGCAAATTGGCGTAATGATACTCGCGCTTCTTATGATGATTGCCTTGTTCAATGATTTTCAGCGGTTGTTGCAATGAGGTGACGATGCACAATTGCTGTAATTTGCTACGCATATTCTCCCTGATAATTTTACTGAGTGTTGCTTCCATCGTTGAGGCAGTGCAGAGTTTTATCGTCAGTGATATCCGTCTTGAAGGGCTGGAGAAAATACCTGATGGTACATTGCTGAATTATTTACCCGTTATTCAGGGTGATCCACTCGATGACAAGCAGGTGGTTTTTGCAATACGGGAGTTGTATAAAACCGGTTTCTTTGCAGACGTACAATTATTCAGGGATGGAGATGTGCTGGTTGTGCGTGTTAAAGAACGTCCCTCGATCACCGATATAACGTTCGAAGGGAACTCGGATATTGACGATGAAACCCTGGAAGAGGCGATGAAAGGCGTTGGCCTGTCTAAAGGGCGCATATTTAATCGCTCCTTACTTGAAAAGCTCACCCAGGAACTTGAAAGCGTCTATTTTAGCCAGGGTAAATACAATGTAAAAATCGATGCCGAAGTCGAGAATCTTGACCATAACCGGGTCAATATCGATATCAATATTTCTGAAGGTATCAAATCTCTTATCAAGCAAATCAACATCATCGGCAATACGGTGTTTGATGATGCGAAATTGCTAGATGAAATTCAGCTGGGAATACCTTCCGCATGGGCATTCCTTTCAGATTCTGATGAGTACTCAAAACCGAAATTACAGGCTGACCTCGAATCAATACGTTCATATTATCTCGATCGTGGATATATCAAGTTTAACGTTGACTCTACCCAGGTCTCGATCACACCTGACAAGAAAGATATCTACGTGACAATCAATGTCAGTGAAGGTGAGAAATTTGCGGTTGGCGAGGTTCTGCTTACCGGTGATATGGTCATCAACAAAAAAGTTCTGGAGCAACTGATCTCAACACAACCCGGAGATACATTTTCCAGAAAACTTATGACTGAGTCCCAGAAAGCGATTGAAGATCGTGTAGGTATGACAGGTTATGCATTTGCAAAAGTAGCCGTGTTGCCTGAGATTAATGAGGATGATCGCACTATTAGCCTTACCTATAACCTGGAACCGGGAAGGAAAGCGTATGTTCGCCGTATTACATTTTTCGGTAATTTCAAAACCAGGGATGAAGTATTAAGGCGCGAAATGAGGCTCATGGAGGGCTCTGTACTGGCAAGTGACAAGCTTGAGCGCTCAAAGATTCGTATTCAACGTTTGTCTTTTGTGGAGGAAGTTGAGTTTGAAACAAGGCCGGTACCTGGCACAGATAACCAGATTGATATCGACGTAACTGTTACAGAACGATTATCAGGCAGCTTTAATATTGGTGCAGGTTTTTCACAGGCCCAGGGGCTATTATTTAATGTCGGCCTTACCCAGGAAAACCTGATGGGTACAGGGCAGTCACTTTCAGTCAATGTGAACACAGACAGGGCGAACACTGTTTACAGTATTGCACATACTGAACCTTTCGCTACGGTAGACGGCATCAGCAGGACCGTGAGTGCTTCGTATAGAAAGCGAGATGCTGCACAGGAAGAGATCGCTAATTACCTGTCCAACTCATATGGCGTCAGTCTTTCTTATGGCATACCTATGTCTGAAGTAAATACGATACGACTGGGTATCGGCTACAATGCAATTGATTTGAGAATAGGCACATCGCCATCACTGGATGTAATCGAGTTTATTGCAAAGAACGGTAATGAGTTTGATAACTTTTCTTTAACCGCAAGTTTTTCACATGACACGCGAAACCGTACGGTGTTTGCCACGCGGGGCAGTGCACAGACGGTGGCATCGAATATTACTGTTCCAGGCAGTGATCTTGAATACTATAAGCTCAATTATGATACGAAATTTTACTTCTCGATGACCCAAAATCTTACCTTGCTGCTGCATTCTGATCTCGCCTATGGAGATGGATACGGTGCTACTGATGAGCTGCCATTTTTTGAACGCTATTTTGCGGGTGGATTGAGGACTGTCAGAGCTTACAATACCAATTCATTGGGGCCGCGAGACCTTCTCTCGAACGACCCTATCGGCGGTAATTTGCGCGTTGTCGGTGGTGCCGACGTGATATTTCCTATACCATTCATGGAAAAGCCGCCGAACTCAGTACGTCTAAGCGCATTTTTAGATATTGGTAACGTATTTCTGGATAAGGCGCCCACATATAATTCGACAGAAAATGGTTTTGATGCGAGTCAGCTGAGAATGTCGACTGGTTTGTCTTTTGTCTGGTTAGCGCCAATTGGACCACTCAGGTTCAGTTATGGCGTACCGCTTAATGATGTTCCGGGCGATGACTTGCGTGCCTTCCAGTTCAGTATTGGTTCATTCTTTTAAGAGGAAGATTTATGAAAACTTTAGTTACATCATTAATGATCTTGATGTTTGCATCAGCAAACGTAATGGCGGCCAGTGCGGCTAAAATAGGTTATGTCAGTGTTGAAAAAATCCTGACAGAAGCTCCACAGGTTCAGGCCGTGAACGATTCCATGCTCGAGCGGTTCGGTGGGCGTAAAACCGAACTACAGGAAATGGAAAAGGAAGTCACCGAAATGCAGGAAAATTACAAGCGAAACGAACTGGTAATGACTGAAGATAAACTCAACGAGTTGAAAAACAGCATCATCGGCAAGATTCAGGAGTTCAAGCAAAAAGAAGCTGTGCTGCAACAGGAAGTGGCTACGGTCAGAAACCAGGAACTTGCCGTATTGCAGCAGTCTGTTCGCAGCATTATCCAGGATATAGCCAAAGCCGAAAAATATGACTTGATATTAACCAGCGAGGGCGTGGCTTATGCTAACGAGAAACTGGACATCTCAGAAAAAGTTCTGGAACGCATGAAGAAGGCCTTCAAGAAATAAACAATCACTTTAATGGGATACAAGCTTTTCGAATTAGCTGAGCATACCGGGGCCGACCTGTCTGGGTCCGGTGATATCAATATCGAAAAAGTTGCAGATATCTGCAGTGGAGAAGAAGGTAGTATTGTCTTTGTTTCAAATACAAAATATACAAGACTCCTGAAAACGACTGATGCATCTGCAGTGATCATCACTGAAAAAATGCTGGATGGCTGTGATAAGCCAGCCCTGATAGCTGAAAATCCACGTGTCGTATTTTCAAAAATTGCGTTACTACTGAATCCATTGCCCGCAGTGGAACCATGGATTTCACCGCATGCTGTTATTGCAGATGATGCTGAAGTTGATTCATCTGTAAGGGTCGAAGCATGTGCTGTAATCCAAAGTGGTGTATCAGTCGGGCCTGGTACATGGATATCACCAGGATGTGTATTAGAAAAGAATGTCAAAGTTGGCGCTAATACACGACTCTTTGCCAATGTAACAATAGGGGAGGGTTGTACTGTAGGTGATAACAATATTTTACACTCCGGTGTTGTTATCGGAGCTGATGGTTTCGGTTTTGTCTGGGACCAGGACTCATACATGAAAGTGCCTCAACTGGGTACTGTCAGAATTGGTAATGATGTAGAAATTGGTGCCAATACCTCCATCGATCGTGGCGCGATTGGTGATACGATCGTTGAAGACGGAGTGAAATTAGATAACCTGATTCAGCTTGGTCACAATGACCATATTGGTGAACATACTACGATCTCCGGCCAAAGCGGCGCTGCCGGCTCTGTCAAAATTGGTAAGAAATGTATCATCGGCGGTGGTGTGGGTATACGTGACAATATTGAAATCACTGATAATGTTATCCTCGCCGGCAGGTCGAATGTGGCTGCCTCAATCAAGCAACCCGGAATGTATGCTGCTGTGATACCCGTGCTTGAAGCTAGCAAGTGGCGAAGAATACTTGCCCGTATAAAACAACTGGATGAACTGGCAAAACGCATCAAAGCCCTGGAAACAAAAAATAGATAAAAACATGCTGGAGATATGCTGTGAGTGAGATGCTGTCCGAAGAAGTCAAACAATTTTTGCCTCATCGATACCCTTTTCTATTAGTGGACAGAGTTCTTGAATGCGCACCCGGGGAATCTCTTACTGCAATAAAAAATGTATCAGTGAATGAGCCGTTCTTCCAGGGGCATTTTCCCCAGACGGCAATAATGCCGGGCGTGCTCATTATCGAAGCACTGGCACAGGCCACCGGACTGCTGGGCTTCAGGACAATGAGCGAAACCCCTAGAGACGATCTGCTCTACATGCTTGTCGGTGTTGATAATGTGCGTTTCAAGCGGCAGGTGATTCCCGGAGATCAGCTGATGTTGAAAGTGGAACTGGTTAAAAGAACGAGAATTATCTGGAAATTCACCTGTGAAGCAAGCGTTGATGGTGAACTGGTCACGTCTGCAACTATGCTTTGTGCAGCGACTGAAAAGGAATAGTATTAATGATACACGAAACCGCAATCATTGATGAGTCTGCTGTGATTGCACGTGATGTTCAGATAGGGCCATATAGTATTGTTGGTGCAGATGTAGAGATCGGGGCCGGTACAGTAATCGGCCCGCATGTTGTTATTAAAGGGCCAACAATAATTGGAGAGGAAAACCGTATTTTCCAGTTTGCATCAATCGGTGAAGATCCGCAGGATCTGAAGTTTCATGGCGAAAAATCAAGGCTTGTTATAGGCGATAGAAATACCATTCGCGAATGTACCACCATACATCGTGGTACAGAAGAAGATCGAAGCGTTACGCAAATTGGTAACGACAACCTGTTTATGGCTTATGTCCATGTCGCTCACGACTGCATAATCGGCAACAATATTATTCTTGCCAATAACGCGACTCTGGCTGGGCATGTAGTCGTTGAAGACTATGCAATTCTTGGTGGCTTTACTGCGGTGCACCAGTTCACACGTCTGGGCTCATACTGCTTTACCGGTTTTGCAACGGCTCTGGACCGGGACGTGCTGCCTTATTTCACAGTGGCAGGCAACAGGGCAAAGGCACGCGGCATTAACAAGGAAGGCCTGGTGCGCAAAGGATTCAAGCCAGAAACCATCCGTGCCCTGCAGGAGACCTATAAAATCCTGGTCAAGTCGAAAGGTACACTAAAGGAAAAACTCGAACGTGTATCTGAAATTGCGGCCGTTCACCCTGAAGTCAAGCAGGTAATCGATTTTCTGGGTACAAGCGAACGCGGCTGGACACGATGAAGCAAGGTACTAGGAACTAGGTACTGGGGTCTAGGAAAATCAAATAAATTCTTTGCGTCCTTTGCGCCTTGGCGTCTTTGCGTTGAAAAAATTCAGAAATCTTCCAGTTTCCAGACATCGTAGGCAGGCTCTTCGTAGGGGTGGCTGCTTTTCATGGCATCTACTGTGACTTTTATTAACTCGTCAGCACATACCATTTCCACCCTGAATTCTGTCACGGTTTCCACATGATCCTGTTTTCCGAGATAGGGTGAACTGCCTTGCAGTGGTCTGAACTGGCCCTGGCCCGAGGTTTGCCAGCAGCAGCTGTCATAGTCACCAATTTTGCCGGCACCGGCTGCAAACATGGCCTGTTTTACCTGTTCGACGGCAGTTTCCGGGACGAATACACATATTTTATACATGGTTTGTTTTTTGGAAATTAGGGCAGATAGCGTACAATCTACACTTTTTATTCAGACAGGAAAATCCCAATATGAGTGGCGGCATTCAACTATCCGGTGAACTGATTTCAGGCGTCAAAGAGGTACTCGTACAACATGACGCTTCAGCAGACGATGATCTTATGACTATGCAGTATCTGTCCGCCATTATTGGCTATGTACTTGCGCACCAGACGAACCCGGGCCTGGACAAGCACGGTTTTCTCAATGATCTGACTGCATTCATGGGGCAGGTTCTGGATCAGGTAGAAACCGATATGGCACCCCCACAGCCCTCGCAGGAGGCCTTTGGTATCTGGAAACCGGGTGAAGGGTAACCGTCCTAAATGGAAATAGATTTCTGGCTTGAACGCTGGAGCAGGGGCGAAACCGGTTTTCACCAGCATCACGTCAACCCTTACCTTGGTTACTATTATGGCGAAATGGGACCTGCGGTGGAGAAGCGGTCTGAATTGAGGGTATTTGTTCCACTGTGCGGGAAATCGAAAGACCTGTGGTGGTTGCAGCAAAGCGGATATCAATCGGTTGGTGTTGAGTGCAGTGAGCTGGCCGTTGAACAGTTTTTTGCCGAGCAGCAGCTGAATTTCATCAAATCGAACATGGAGAGTCATGTCAGGTATAAAACCGACATGCTGGAAATCCTGCTGGGTGATTTTTTTACACTGCAAGCTGAAAATATCGGCTACATCACCGATATTTTTGATCGTGCTTCACTGATTGCGCTGCCAAAGGAAATGCGCAGCGAGTATGTAAACAAAATTACTGAATTACAAAAGCCAGGGACACGCACATTGTTGATTACCCTTACATACCCGGAAAATGAAATGTATGGGCCTCCATTTTCAGTCTCCGAAGAAGAAGTCAATGAGCTTTACCGCGATAATTTCAGAGTCGAAAAACTTGCGGCAAAAAGTATCCTTGAGGATGAACCAAGATTCAAGCAGCGTGGTCTTACTACATTAATAGAAACAGCCTACAAACTCACAAAAAATACATAACATGACAACACAAGTTGCAGAAACTCCAAACACGGTAAAAGGCAATTCACACCCGGCCTTTACATGGATACGATCCGAACGCATTGAGTCACTCAATGTAACAATCGAGGAATATCAGCATATCAAGACTGGTGCCATGCACTATCATATTGATGCTGATAACAATGAAAATGTTTTTCTCGTTGCATTCAGGACTGTACCCATGGATTCAACAGGCGTTGCACATATACTGGAACATACCGCCTTATGTGGCAGTAAAAAATACCCTGTGCGTGATCCGTTCTTTATGATGATAAGGCGATCACTGAACACATTCATGAATGCATTTACCAGCAGTGACTGGACGGCATACCCGTTTTCCAGCCAGAACAGAAAAGACTTCAATAATTTACTGGATGTTTATCTGGATGCGGCATTTTTTTCCAGGCTGGATGAACTTGATTTTTTACAGGAAGGGCATCGCGTTGAATTCAAGGAAGCAGACAACCCGCAAAGCGAACTCGAATTTAAAGGTGTCGTGTTCAACGAAATGAAAGGCGCGATGAGTTCACCAGTTAGCGTGCTATGGCAAACATTGAGTGAGCACCTTTATCCAACGACTACTTATCATTACAACAGTGGTGGTGAGCCGGTAAATATTCCTGATCTGTCTTACCAGCAGCTCAAGTCATTTTATCAAACGCATTATCATCCGAGTAATGCTGTATTTATGACATTTGGTGATATCCCGGCATACGAACAGCAGAAGCAGTTCGAAGAAAAAGCCCTGAGCTATTTCGACAAACTTGACGTTAATATTCATGTTGATGATGAACAACGCCTCGATAAGCCAGTCGTTATCGAGGATGTATATGCATTTGACGTTGTCGAAGGTGTGACTGAGGACCACAAGACTCACCATGTACTTGGCTGGCTGCTCGGCCCCAGTATTTCACTTGATGAAGTCATGAAGTCGAATTTGTTGTCACATGTGTTACTGGAGAACAGTTCATCGCCTCTGCGCAAGGCACTGGAAACAACTAAACTGGGTTCAGCACCCTCACCGCTGTGTGGGCTGGAAGATTCGAACCATGAAATGTGCTTCATGTGTGGCATTGAAGGCAGTGAGCCTGGCGATGCAGAAGCATTTGAAAAACTGGTTATTGATGTCCTGCAGGATGTTGCCGAGAATGGAGTTGCACAAGAGCAACTCGAAGCCGTACTGCACCAGCTTGAACTGAGTCAGCGCGAAATAGGCGGTGATGGCTATCCTTATGGTTTGCAGTTGATCCTCAGTGGCCTGTCAGCGGCTATTCACCGTGGCGATCCGTCACAATTGCTTAACCTTGATCCTGTCATCGAATCGTTACGTGAAAAGATCAAGGATGAGACTTATATCAAGCGCCTGGTTCGAGAATTATTGCTGGATAATCCGCATCGAGTTCGCCTCACAATGAAGCCTGATACGACACTCAGTGCGCGTAAGGAAGAAGCAGAGCACGAGCGTCTTGAGAAGATGAAGGCGGTCATGTCGGATGATGATAAATCACAGGTTATTAGACGTGCTGCTGAACTGGCATTACGCCAGCAGCAGGAAGATGACCCCGCAGTACTGCCTAAAGTCGGGCTTGAGGATGTGCCGCCCGAGATGAAAATACCTTCAGCAATTGCACGGCAGATTTCCAATACAGAATCTACGCTGTATGCGCAAGGTACCAATGGCCTTGTGTATCATGAGATGGTGCTTGATCTTCCTGCGTTCGATCCGGATCAACTCGATATGCTGCCATTTTTTTCGAGCTGTTTGACCGAGCTTGGTGTGGGAGACAGGGATTACCTGCAGGTGCAGGGCTGGCAGTCAAGCGTCAGTGGCGGGGTAAGCGGTCATTCCAGCATCCGCGGACACAGTGATGATGTGCAGCAAACACGAGGCTATTATGTATTTACCGGCAAGGCCCTCGAACGCAACAATGAAAGTCTGTCTGAGTTAATGCATGAGACTATTCAAAATGTTCGCTTTGATGAGCATGATCGCATCCGGGAAATCATTTCGCAACGACGCGCACGACGCGAACAAAGCGTCACTGGTAGCGGGCATACGCTGGCGATGTCTGCAGCTTCAAGCGGCATGTGCCCGGTTGCCTCCCTCGGGCACCGCTTTAATGGCCTTGAAGGTATACGTATTCTCAAAGCCGTTGATGATGCTAACAAGGAAGGTGCAGTTGCTGACTTTGCCAGCAAGTTTAGTGATATTCACCAGAAACTTATCGCTGCTCCAAGAAAGTTTATGATTATCGGTGAAGAAGAAAAGCTTGATGACCTGGTAAATGGTTTTGAGCGGATATGGACAGCTGAAAAGTCTGGCCAGTCATTCAAGTCATTCAGTACCAGTACCATTGATGAAAATGTAAAACAGATGTGGGTAACGAATACCCAGGTGAATTTTTGCGCGCGTGCCTACAAATCGGTGCCGATGGACCATCCCGATGCGGCTCCTTTGTCTGTACTTGGCGGATTCCTCAGAAATGGTTTCCTGCATACTGCCATTCGAGAGAAGGGTGGTGCCTATGGTGGTGGCGCAGGCCATGACACGAATATTGCTGCTTTTCGCTTTTTCTCCTACCGTGACCCAAGACTGGATGAGACACTTGACGATTTCGACCGTGCAATTGACTGGATGCTGACCGGCAAGCATGAATGGAGAATGGTTGAAGAAGCCATACTTGGTGTTATCAGTAGTATCGATAAACCCGGGTCACCAGCGGGTGAAGCCAGGCAGGCATTTCACAATCTATTGCATGGGCGTACTCTGGACAAACTGCAGGCATTCAGACAAAACGTTTTGAATGTGAGACTCGATGACTTGAAACGTGTAACACAAACCTATCTGCATCCTGATAAAGCAAGTACGGCCATTATTACTAATGCTGCTACGCTTGAACAGAAAGGGAACCTGGGTCTGGATGTTATAAATCTGTAGCCTGCTGCTGACAATTCAATGGAACAATCAATACATGTACTACTGCTGGTAATTGATTGCCATATTCCGCATTCACAGTCACTGAAGCAGAAGCGTACAGTTGTTAAAAGCCTGATAGACAAGCTGCGCGCAAAACTGAATGCATCAGTTGCAGAAACGGGCTATCTTGATGAATGGCAGCGTTGTGTGATTGCAGTCACCCTGGTAAGTAACAACAGGCGGTATTTACAGCAGCAAATAGGGAATGTCGAGCAGCTGGTACTGGCGTCTAGCGGTGATCTTGCTGTGTCTAATATCGAGCAGCATTGGCTTTGAATTCAGGTACTAGGTACTAGGGGCTAGGGACTAGGGGCCAGGTTGTTACTATATGGTGTCTGAACATCCCTGAACAAGATCCGGTTATGTTTAGTCATATACCTGTTAGATTTGATCATAAAGTTCATCAGATAAAATCAGTTTAGCAGGGGAAACTACATGAAGGTTGCGTATATTTTTTCTACTCAGGGGCACTCGGTTTCATACAAGCTCGGTAAGATGATTCTTCCTCAGCTGGAGCAGGATACACACGGTGTTGAGGTCGTGGGTATGTTCTTTTTTGAAGATAATGCCTATGTGCTGCAGAAGGGAAATCCCATTGGCGAGCGCCTGGCCAGGCTGGCGAATGACAAAGGCATGTTATTGATGGCCTGCGACCAGTGTGCCTATGAACGGGAAATTGATGATATGCTGGTCGAAGGCGCTACAATAGGGTGTTTCCCGAATCTGTACGGGGCATTATCCGGTAATATGCCAGACCAGGTGATTACACTCTAAAAAGTTATGACAAAAAATTTACAGGATTACCAGCTGGTCGAGACCAGGCTGCAGGAAAAGCTGGCTAACGGCACGACACGGTGCAACCTGTGCCTGTGGCGCTGCAAAATCGGCCACGGCCAGCGTGGCTTCTGCCAGGCGCATGTCAACCGTAACGGTACCCTGTATAACCTGTCGTACGGCATCCTCTCATCGATCGATATTGACCCGATTGAAGATAAACCGATCAGGCATTACCGGCCCGGTACACAGGTGATGTCGGTTGGCAGCTATGGCTGTAGTTTTCGCTGTGGCGGTTGCCACAACCTTGATATTTCCTGGGGTGTGAAAGCGCTGGACGAGCTCGCCCGTGGTCAGTCAAAAGAAGCCTGGGTGACACCCGAAAGCCTTGTAGAAACCGCCCAGCGGGCCGGTGTACAGGGTATTGCCTTTACCTATTCTGAGCCAGCGGTATGGCTAGAATATGTCATGGATGTGTGCGAGCTGGCGCATGAAGCAGGTCTTTACACGGTGTATGTGTCCAACAGTTTTGTTACTGATGAAGCACTGCAGCTGGTGGCGCCGCATCTGGACGTGCTGTGCTCAGATATCAAGAGCATGCGCGATGATTTTTACCGGGAGATCTGCCGCCCGGCCACGGTCGAGCAAGTACTGCATTCGATCAAGACGGCTCATGATCTGGGCGTCCATGTTGAAACAAGAACAAATATCATTCCCGGAAAGAACGACGATCCTGACGAACATTTCGCCATCGCGAGCTGGGTACGTGAAAACCTGGGTGCAGACAGCCCCTGGCATATCACGAAATTTTTCCCGGCATACAAATTAATGGATACACCGCCAACACCAGACGAAGTGTTGTTTGCCGCGGCAGAACAGGGCAGGCGTGCGGGCTTGCGGCAGGTTTATGTGTATAATGACAAAGGTTGTGATTGTGCCAAGGAAAACCGCCCGGTCGAGTTCTATCTAAACAGCCAGGCTGAGGAAATGCATCAGGTTAAGAAGTGCCCGGCCAGCTGCTGCGGTGACGAAGGCGTATTGCTGAAGAAATACGAAGAGAAATCAAATCTGTAAATGTTGAGGTTGTGATGACGAGAATGGTTCAATGCGTGGTGCTCAAAACAGAAGCCGAGGGGCTGGAGCAACCGCCTCATCCGGGTTCTTTAGGTATCCGCATCTACGAAAATGTATCAAAGGAAGGCTGGCAACAATGGCTAGAACGCCTGACAACCATTATTAATGAAAACGGCCTGAATACGGCTGATCCGAAAAATATCGAGCTCATCGAAAAACACATGGCTGGCTTTTTCTTTGGCGAAGGGGACTATGGCCAGGCGCCGGCAGGTTTCCAGGCCGGCGGCGGCAAGAAATAAGCTTCCGCGTAGATACCAGGTTTTTAACGCAAAGGCGCGGAGACGCAAAGGGCGCAAAGTAATCTTTTAGACGTTGGGGCTGCCGTGGACAGCTTTTGTAGGAGTGGCATTAGTCGCGAACTTAACTTAATCTCACTTTTAACCGTGAAAATTACGCTGTGATACTGATTATAATATCTATCGATTTATTATCACGTGTAACTAAGCATTAGTTTCGCTCCTGCTGGAGCGAGTTACCTTTTTTGAACGCCCAAAAAACGTAACCCAAAAAATGCGCCCGGTACGGTTTATAAACATAGGTAACACATTAGTCCAAGGACATAGGTAACAGATTGAGTAATCTGTTGGCACCGACAAGAGGAGGTGCCTATGCCCTGGAAAGAGGTGAAGCCGATGCAACAAAAAGTCCTGTTTATTGCCGACTACCTGCGCCAGGTAGCGAGCGTGACCGAGCTGTGTGCACACTATGGCGTCAGCCG
The DNA here is from genome assembly GCA_964600755.1 of uncultured Thiotrichaceae bacterium. GTDB lineage: Bacteria > Pseudomonadota > Gammaproteobacteria > SZUA-229 > SZUA-229 > JABDQW01. The sequence goes on along the minus strand of CAZRKQ010000050.1, from coordinate 45,917 downwards.
AAAAACGGGTTACAAGTGGATACACCGTTTTCAGCAACAAGGGCTGGACGGGCTGAATGAACAACGCCGTACACCCACCGCGTGTCCAACGCGAACCCCTTACCGCATTCAGCAAGCCATCATCGAACTGCGCCAGCAGTTTCAGACACAGCCCGGTGCCAAGAAGCTGCAGGTGCTGCTGGCACAGCGTTATCCCGATGAAGCCATTCCCTCAAAGAGCACGATTTACAACATTCTGTCCCGTGCGGGCCTGGTGCACCCGCGCCGGCGCCGGCGCCGGGTGACGCCGTATCCACAACCGTTTGCCCCGGTGAAGCAGGTCAATGGGGTGTGGAGTGTCGACTACAAAGGGCAGTTCAAACTGGGTAACGGCCAGTGGTGTTATCCACTCACGGTCATGGACCATCAAAGTCGCTACCTGTGTGGTTGCGACGCCCTCAAAGGGCCGCGGCTGAAAGACACCCGGGCCACCTTCACCCGACTGTTCCGACAATACGGCTTGCCTGAGCGCATCCGTTCTGACAACGGCGTACCCTTTGCCAGCACGGCCCGCGGTGGCCTGTCGCAACTGTCACTGTGGTGGATCAGGCTGGGGATCCTGCCCGAGCGCATTGAGCCGGGCAAGCCGCAACAGAATGGACGGCATGAGCGCATGCACCGCACGCTTAAGCAAGCGGCGACCCGGCCACCGTCGGCGAACATGAAAGCCCAGCAACAACGCTTCGATGCCTTTCGTGCAGAGTACAATGAACAGCGTCCGCATGAGGCGCTTGAGCAGCAGACGCCCGCCTCACACTACGCACCGTCACCCCGACCTTACCCGGAACATCTACCCGAGCTGCACTATCCGAATTATTTTGAGGTGCGCAAAGTCAGCAGCAATGGCGTGGTGTACTGGCATAACAAGCTGGTCTATGTGTCACACCTGTTGAAAGGTGAACATGTTGGACTGGAAGAAGTCGATGCGGGGATCTGGCAGGTATATTTTGGACCGGTCACACTCGGACGATTTGATGAAAGAAGTATTAAGGGTAAGACCGTGCCCTATATCACGGTGAAAGTGTAACCCATGTCCTTGGACTCTTTTGTTACCTATGTCCTTGACTCGTACCGTGTCTTTTCTTTTGGTTACTTTTCTTTGGACAAGCAAAGAAAAGTAACTCGCCAGCAAGGCGAAATCAAATGCTCAGTTAGGAACGATCAGATGATGTTCGCGGCTAATGCCGCTCCTACAAAAACTGAATATTCTCTTTGCGTTAATTCCAATACTAATCAGACCGAAGCCAACTTGAACACGGGCGCGGTGACAAAATTCAGCTTTTCATGTGCCATTCTAAGTGCGGCGGTCACCATATCTGGCGAATCGGCTTTCGCAAAGATAAACCCGAGGTACTGATTGCCTTCCGGTAGAGGTATCAGCTCATGACCCTCACTGATTACAATATCAATTGTTTCGATATGAGGTACTTTCTGGGCTGCCAGGATGCCTTCTACACGCCTGAGTAGTCCCGCCTGCCTGATCGGAATCATCATTACACCGCGGCTTTGAGTTATGCCTGCCGGTTGCACTGGCTCACCAATTGCGAGTGACACGGTCAATTGTTCAAGGCTTTTATTTGTGCCGCTATCCAGTGTGCGTGCGCATTCGCCGCCAATCGTACGTGATGCAACTTCCAGTATCCATGCATCCCTGGCGTTGACACGTAATTCGGCATGGATTGGACCGGTTGTCAGTCCAAAAGCTGTGCATGCCTGCTGTACCCGCTGCTTGATAATCCTGAGGGTGTCGGCTTCGAGCTGTGATGGAGTGACATAAATGGTTTCTTCGAAGAAAGGACCGGTCAGTGGATCCGGTTTATCGAACACCGCGAGTGTGTGCAACTGGCCTGCGTGGAGGTAGCCTTCATAGGCGACTTCGATACCGTCTATGTAGTCTTCGACAAGAACATGGCAGCGTTCAAATTCGTCGATCGATTCGGAAATGATGTTTCGCAGGCGTTCGCAGGCATCAATAAACTCATGTTCATTATTTGCCCGTATAACACCACGACTCGCTGACATGTTGACTGGTTTGAGAACGCATGGCCAGGGTAGGCCGGACATCTGCTTATCAAGTGGTTTGCTGATATCGACCAGGCAGTGGATTGGCACAGGGCAGCCCGCCAGCATTAGTTGTGCCCGGGCGCGGTCTTTTCTGCGTGTAGAGCGCGCAGCTTCAGGCGGATTATGGGGCAGGCCGAGCCTGTTGGCTGCATGCGCGGCCAGCTCGACAGTACTGTCATCACTGCCGATGATGCCGCTAAAGGGTCTTAGCCGGGCTTCTTCGAGTATGCTGGCAAGGGCTGAATCATGGTCATCCAGATCGATGTGCAGTCCCTGGTTGACTTCGGTCGTGAGTGAATGCTCACCACGGGATCCAATCAGTACCTGCAGCCCCATCTGCTTTGCTGCGGTCAGGTAAGGGGCTATACGGTAGCTATTGGGTTGAGAGATTAATAGGAGACGTTTTGAAATCGCTTGAATACCATGAAAGGTATCGTTAGAGATTTCAGCTGGTACGGAAGCAAGCTAAAACCAGTAATGCGCTTTGCTGTGCTCGTGCACAGGATGTGCAAAGCTGGTTTCAACCGCTGCCTGCAACCATCTGAAGCTTGTTATTGGCTAGCCGCAACCGCCGCCTGCTGCCCCGCAAGCGCCGCAGGTTCCTGATCCGCCAGTATTGGCAAATACATTCTTGAATACGAAGCTGGCGTTGGCGCCCTGTGTCTGGTAATCGACTTCGACACCGGCAAGATAACTTAGCGCAACAGCATCGACATATACCTTCAGGCCATCTTTATCCAGTGTGCAGTCATATTCATTTGGCTGATCTACGAAAGTCATGCCATAGCTCATACCACCGCAACCGCCACCTGAAACGAATATGCGAACACCATTAACGCCTTCTTCATTTTCAGTCAAAGCCAGTAATTGCTTTGCTGCTTCCGGCGATACATTGATTTGATCGGTTAACTGATTGTTGAACTGTATATCTGACATATCAACCTCGTGTGTGTCTGAAACTAGTAGGGATTCTACCAAAAATATGACAAGATTAGTGCCCAATAATTCCTTCATTTTCAGGTGGTTTTTTCACACTCAAAAGATGTGGAATTTGTCCGCTAATATCGTACATATTGCCAATAACCTGATAAACACTATGCCTGAACCAAGTATACATCCTACTGCCATTGTCTCCCCGAATGCAGTGCTCGCCGAAGGTGTTACAGTGGGGCCCTTTTCGATTATTCATGATCACGTCGAGATTGGTTCAAATACTGTAATTGGGCCCCATGTTGTGATTTATGATTATGTACGTATGGGTGCTGAAAACCGCGTACATGCTCACGCAGTTATTGGTGACCTGCCGCAGGATGTTTCTTTTGATCGATCCACCGAAACCTGGGTTGAAATCGGTGATGCCAATACTCTGCGTGAAAACGTTACTATCCATCGTTCAACATCGACTCTTAAAGCTACCCGACTGGGCTCGAATGGTTTCCTCATGGTTAACACACATATCGGTCACGACTGCAATGTTGGTGATGGGGTAATTCTTACAATTAATACCGCAATCGGCGGTCATGTGGAGATCGGCAATAATGCTGTGTTTGGCGGCAGTGTTGCAGTTCATCAGTTTTGCCGAATAGGCCGAAATGCCATGATTGCCGGCTTCGTAGCGGTAAGAAAAGATGTTATGCCATTTACCATGGTCGCCGGCGAAAAGGCACATCATTACCGCTTGAATGCAGTCGGCTTACGCAGGTCAGGTATTAAAGGTGATCGCTACCGAACTCTGGAACAGGCCTATCGAGCGGTCAGGTCAGGCGATAAATCACTTGAAGGAATAGCAAATACCGAGGAAGTAGAGTATTTGCGTGAGTGGTTATCACAGGACTCCAGGCGTGGACTAAGCGGATTTCTCAGCGAAAATAAAAAACCGGATTGAACCACGGAGAACATAGAAACCGCGTCCAGTCCCCAGTCCCCAGTCCCCAGTCCCCAGTTCCTAGTATCTAGAACCTGTTTTTCCTGTTAAGCGATTGGCGTATATGGTCAAGTCATGTCTCCCTCAAGGTACTAAATTACACTTGTCCAATATTGAAAAAGGAGGATTGCAATGTACGTAATTCAGGTGTGGCCATTACATGGTGATCCCGAGTTACACGAGTCTTTCTTTGTGTCAACAACATTGGCAATGGAAGCCTGTTACAGGTCGTTATGTGAACGTGTGGCAGGAACGATGGAGAAACCCGGAGAAATCAATTGGGATTACGACGGGTTCATTGGTGCCTACATAGGCACGACCGAGTATGGCATTGATTACGAAATATACAGGTTAAAACCTTCAGGCTAGTTACAAGCCTGTTTCACGCTAGGTGTGTGACGGGGCTGGTGGCAATGGTTGTTTGTTGTTGCCGGCCCCTTTTTTAAATTAACTGGATTATGATGGGGTTGACGCGATGGCAAAATTACAGAACATGGCGTACTGTATGACCCGTTATTTAATTACAAGCAATTTCTGGACAGTTTCCCGTCTGGGGCTGCATAGCCATATTCTTTATTTCCTGTTCGGAATCGCGAATATTGTCATCATCGGGTGATAGATGGTAGGCGCATTGTAAAGAGCTAAATGATTGCTGCGCGCAACCATTCTTATACAGTGCATACGCAAGATTATTCCATACGCTTACCGTAGCGGGACTCAGCCTTGAAGCCTTGAAAAGTGCAGATACAGCTTCATCACTGTTGCCGGCTATATATAACATGTTACCAAGTGCCAGCCACGCTGAGCTATGCTCGGGCCATACACTTGTTGCAGCGCGGTAAGCATCAAGTGCATGTCGAGTTAAACCGGTTTCTTCAAATGCATAAGCTGTTTTTAGATATGTAGAGATACTGGCTGTCACCGGTATCTCACCCGCTGGCATGATTACCAGGGCCCAGTTATCTGCCCGGTTCCACGTGTTGTTAAACGCTTCAAAAGATGTTACCCAGCGTTTCGTTGTGCCGGAGCGCAGTATTAGCTCGTTGTTTGCTATGTCATAGCCGACAACAACAGCATAGTGCCATTGAGGCCACCGTTCGAAGCCGAGATTTTGCAGCACAAGCACAGGATTGCCGGCAGCGATCTCGACCAATAAGTCTGAGAGCCGTGGTGCAAGTGGATAAGGCAGCATACCATAACGTCTGGCCGTTACTGCCATCTCGATTTGCAAGCTGCCTTTGCGTCCAGGTATATACAGCTGTGATGACAGAGTTTCCGGTGTTACATCTACCTGTTGAGACTGTAGCACGGTTGCAAGCGCAGCCGGACCGCATTGATGCTTGCTTTGTGGATAAAACGGCGTGTGTGGCAGTTCGACTGCGGGTGGAACATCATCAGGAAGAGTCTGCCTGCTTTTATGCACGGTCGAGCAGCCCTGCATATAAAGCAGGCAGGCGAGTAGCAGACAGGCAGTAAGCCTTAGCCATGTTATGTTAATGGCCATTCATTATCAGGTATCAGTTCACAGGCTTGATAAACGGGAATATATCTGTTGCGCCAATAACATCCGTAATAACAAATACAATAAATATTATAAGAATAACACCTAACACATCACCACCAGCCGGTAGTTCGTCAATTTGCTGATTCAGTTGCGCTATCTCTTCATGCGTCATCAAATCGATGCGGCTTGTAATATCCTCTGGATTGACGCCCATGTTTAACAGTTGTTGTTTAATATCATCACGGTTTATTGTCTGTATTAATTCCGTTTTAGCGCTATTATGTTGCACATGATTTATAACCAGGTCGTTGCTTACCAGGGCAGCCTGAGTACTGGTGAAAGACAGGCTCATAAGTGCGACTGACGTGAGAATAGCTATAAATTTTTGAACAGATATCATCAGGATAACTCCATGAAATTATTGAAGCTTGAAGGTGGTGATTTTTGCGCAATTCAATCATGTTCAGCCAGTTATACATTGTATAGAGACAGAGAGAACTGAAATAATTTTAAATTAACACTGAATAAACATTCTCAATTTATTATTATAATTGAAACTCGGCCATTAAAGGAACATGGTCAGACATCTTTCTCCATGGATCGCCATGCATGCGCTCGCAATTGACCAGGCCGAGACCGCGGCTATAAATCCGGTCCATCGACAACATCGGCTGCCAGGCTGGAAACGACCGGGCATACCTGCCAGTAGACATTTTAAATACCTCGTGAACTTCCAGGTCGTGGGTAAAATACTTTTCAGCCCTGCCTAACCAGTCATTAAAATCGCCTGCGATGATCAGGGGGGCATCATGAGGCACATGAGAGTCTATTCTGCTGACAAGCGAGGCAAGTTGCCGTTTTCGCTCTATGCCAAACAGACCAAGGTGTACACAGATAATGTGTATATGTTGCCGTGTTTGTGTTATTTCAATCGTGCCATGCAGAAGACTGCGGCTGTGTGACGGCATAAGTGACACATCAATATTTTCCCATTCGATGAGTGGATATTTACTGAGTATTGCGTTGCCATGATGACCTGACTTATAGATTGCATTCTTGGCATAGGCGTGGTGGTGCCAGACTTCATCAGCAAGAAATTCGAATTGATTATTACTGGGCCAGTCATCAAACCTGTTTTTGGAGATATCCCGTTCGCCGTGAATTTCCTGTAATAGAACCAGGTCAGCATCAACTTCGCGTATGGACTCTTTTATGCCATGGAGTACAAAATGCCGATTAGTAGAACTGAATCCTTTATGTATGTTGTACGTTAAAACTTTGAGGGTGTTGCTTTCCATTGTTTGTTGTGAATCATTATCTGTAAAATATTACAAGAAACTAGATACAGGTAATTATAAACTGTATATGCCATGTCTATAAATTTATTACATCTTCTGTTGCTTATTATAATTGCAAATGGAGCACCAGTCGTATTGCGCGCGCTGATGAAAAACAGGCTGAATTTGCCTGTTGATTTTTGTCGCCGGCTGGCTGACGACAATCCGTTATTCGGTAAATCAAAAACCTGGCGTGGCATTGCAGGTGCCCTTATATTCACCTCTGTTGGTGCTGTTTTACTTGGCTACCCAGCAGTAACAGGCATACTGGTCGCTTTATATGTGGTTGCAGGAGATATTTTCTCCAGTTTTATCAAGCGCCGCCTGGGAATGGCGCCAAGCAGTATGGCGCCATTACTTGACCAGGTTCCGGAGTCGCTATTTCCGGCCATCATGTTAAGGGATGTATTTGAACTCAATATGGAGTCAATAATCATTCTCGTATGTGCGTTTGTTATTTCAGAGCTATTGCTGTCCTACATCTTCTATAAACTGGGTATACGTAAAAAGCCTTATTAGTTATTATTGGTAAATAATTCAAGATCTTAATTTAGTATTATGAACTTAGCCAATCGAGAAATCTATAACCTGCCGAATTTTGTCAGTTTTATACGCATTCTGATGGCGCCGGTTTTATTCTATTTTGCATTTACCCAGAAACCTGTCTGGTTTCTTGCTGGCCTGATGTTTTCAGGTTTTACAGATGTGCTGGATGGTTTCCTTGCACGCATGCTGAATCAGATAACAGCATTGGGATCACGCCTCGATAGCTGGGGTGATTTCACCATCTATACCACCATGGCTGTTTGCGCATGGATACTCTGGCCCGAGATTGTTGTTGAAGAACTACTCTCATTTGTTGTGATTGTAATCAGTTTTACATCACCTGTCATCGTAGGGCTCATCAAGTTCAACACCATCACCAGTTATCACACCTGGACTGTTAAAGTGGCTGTTGTGGTGACCTTTGTTGGTTATATATTACTTTTTGCAGGATGGCTCGACTGGCCTTTCAGGGTAGCTGCCGTATTTTCAGCAGTGGCTGCTTTAGAAGAAATAGCAATTACGCTGCTGATTCATCATGAACATGTGGATGTCAGAACAGTGTGGGCAGCATTGAAATACAATAAAGAGGACGACTAGGAAGAGCTGTACAGTACTGGTCACCTTATACAATGACCAATACTGTACACAAGGCTATTAGAATTTAAGGTAGGCGCCAATGAATGGACCCTTGAAGTCCAGGTTTGCATTGGTGTCATCAACATCATCCAGTTCAATATTCTGCATCCTGTAACCAGCTTCAAAGCCAACAAAGAAATCTGTTGTATAAGAGATCTTGGCATTAAAGTCGGATATGGTGCTGCCTGACAGGGTCATATAATTACCCTCAGCGCTAAGCAGCACTCCGGGCCAGGGCGAGCCACCAACAAGCCCATATATCATTGGCACAGTGCCATTCACTGAACCACTGTCAGTGCTAGTACCGTCGTTGAATTGATAGTTTATGTCCAGCAGTCGAATATTCAGTCCCAGGTCAAGGCTGACGACATTATCCAGCACTTCGTAGTAGAGAAGCAGGTCTGTTTGGTCGACGGTGAACTCGTTGGCTACAGTACCAGAGTAAGGAATGCCATCAAAAGTAAAGCTGGTAGTGCCGCTGCCGGAATGATCCAGGCTGGTGTACATCAGGCGTACGTTGGGCAGTACCGGTATGGGATGTTCCAGCGTTGCAAACAGGTAGCCCTGGGATTCCTCGTCCCAGAACAGGTTGTTTTTAACATCCACATTAGGAGTGGGTGCATTACTGGGCTTGATGATGCTGCCTTCGGGAGTCTCGTTCCAGACGCCGCCGCCAATAGCAAAGGATAATACGTCGGCAGCTGCCGTGACAGGAAGTGCTGCAAGTGCGCAGCAAGTAATTAAGTCATTGTATTTCATGATAAAACCTGGATCAGTATTATTTATACATGTTGCAAGTATAGTTGAAGTTTTTGCTTGTTTTACTGAAGATCGTTGGCGTGATTTCAGCGATTGATTTATTGCCGTGGATACCAGCGTGGGGAAAAATGATATCGAATATGCTGCTTATGGATATTCGATTGAGCTTGGTTATATCTTTGAGTTTTAGCCTGCAAGAAACATGAACCGGGCAATATTCACATCAGCTGTGCCCGACGATAATGTAATAGCTTATACACAACAGGTACCAGAACCAGGCTGACCAGCATAGAGAAGCTCAGGCCCCAGACGATGACAAATGCAAGTGGTTGCAGCATTTCGGAGCCTTCGCCAAGACCGATTGCGAGTGGAGTCATACCCAGCACTGTGGTTAACGTCGTCATCAATATCGGGCGCAGGCGCAGGCTTGCAGCCGTACTGATGGCTTCGAGTATTTGACTGTTTTTCTCCCGCTCAATCTCAATTTGTTCTACCAGTACAATGGCATTATTGACCACAATCCCTGCGAGCATAATCAGGCCGAGCCAAACGGGCATCGATAATGGCATATCGAACAGCCAGAGTCCAAGGCCGACGCCGATAGAGGTAAACGGAATACTGAAAAGTATAACAAGTGGATTGCTCAGCGATTCATACTGAACGGCCATCACTACGAAAACGAGGAAAATCGCCAGGGCAAGAAGAATGCCTCCGGTTTTTTGGCCCTGGTTGAGTGTTTTGCTGGCGCCACCATCATACAGGGCGTAACCATCAGGTAGTTGCAGGCCGTCGAGGTTTGCATATATCGCTGTCATGGTTTCATCCAGCGCTGCTGCGTCATCAACAGAGGCAGTAATTTCAACAATACGTTGCTGCTGGTCACGTTGTATCGATGCCGGTGCCGGGCCCCTGGAAATAGAGGCGATCTCAAACAGGCGTACTGGACGGCCCTGGTGCTGACCAACGAGCAGACTGGATAATATCTCAGGCGTTTCACTGTACGAACGTGGTAGACGCAAGCGTATATCGAACTGACGGTCGCCCTCGATATAGTCAGAGATAACACTGCCCTCCAGTGCAATTCGCAAGGCCTTGCCAACGCTGTCAACATGAATACCAAGATCTGCAGCACGTTGGCGATCAATAGCCACATTCAGTTCTTCATGATGTACTTCATAAGTATGTTCGAGGTTGCTTAAACCGGGAATGCCGCGAAGACGTTCAACAGCCTTTGTGCCAAGTTCGCGCAGGATTTCCAGATCCTGTCCCTGTATACGAAGACTGATATCATCGTCGCCGCTGCTCATTTGAATTCCTCTTACACCTCGAACGAACATCCTGACCTTGAAGCCTGTGAGGTGAAGATCGCTTATTTTCTTCTGTATGGTTTTAATCCAGTCATTGCTGCTCATTGAGCGTTGGTCGACTGGTAGCAGTTGTACATTAATAGTACTGCGATTGCTTTTTTCAAATTCCGATCGTCCGAAGATAAAGCCACCGACTGTTGCGTAGATGGTTTCAACTTCTGCTTGTTGCAGAAGCAGCGTTTCAATTTTTTCAAGTGTAGTGTCCATTTCATCCAGACTGATTCCTGAATCGCCCGTCACTGATGCCGTGACGCTGCCTTCGTCCATGCTTGGCAGAAATATGGGTTTACTGTCGATGAGCACAAGCAACGAGCCTGCAAAAGCAATCAAAAAGCCAATAACGACGGGCAGGGGATGCTTCAGGATGCGTTGAACAAGTGAGTAATAAAGTGATTTAAGTCTCTCTAATAACCTATTGAAAAATCTATCAGAACGTGGTTCTGAACGAACCCGTGCGCCAAGCGCGGGCACCAGGGTCAGTGCGACAATGAGCGCAGCGAGCATTGCCGAGGAGATGGTAATAATGAGTTCCTGGAACAGCAGCCCAGTGAGTCCACCGATAAACAGGAATGGCAGGATAGCAGCCAGGTTTGTGCCCGTGGAAGCCACAATAGGGCTGTTGACCTCTGCCGCGGCTGTTGCCGCATTGTCTTTTATCGATCCTGCATCGTCCTGATGGCGGGTGATATTTTCCAGCATAACAATCGTGCTATCGATTAACAGGCCCATACCCAGGGCGAGGCCGCCGAGTGTCATGATGTTCAATGTGAGTCCGTTCATGTCCATGATGGTAAAGGTGACCAGAATACCAATCGGTATGGCAGTGCCAATGATTAATGTTCGAATGATATTACCCAGGAACAGATATATTACGATCATTGCCAATACGGCTCCACTGAGAGCCGCTAGACTGGCGTTATTCAATGCATGACGCACGTAGGTTGATTGATCGCTGACTGCTGTTACTTCAATATCAGCAGGTATCAGGTTTTTATTTTTCAGTACTTCGAGTCTGTTGAGTATTTCATCAACAACCGAGACTGTGTTTGCCTGGGGTTGTTTCTGCATAGACAGTTTTACACCGGGCTGGTGATTCAGGCGTATACGTATTCTTTCATCTGCATGGGAATCGACTACGTCAGCGGCGTCTTCCAGATGCAACACCCTGTCAACGCTGTTCGATTCACTGCTCCATAAAGGTAATTTCCTGATTGATTCGATACTGTCAAAGCGGCCACGGGTCCTGGTGGTTATTTCCTGTGTGCTGCTCATCAAGCGGCCGCCCGATGCGTCAGCATTATTGCGTTCAATCAGGTTAGCCAGGTCAGCCAATGACAGTCCAATACTGGCGAGTTTCTCCTGGTCTGCGATGATCTGTACCTCTCGTTCCAGTCCGCCACCGATTTCAACGGAGGCAACACCGGGCAGGTTCAGAAACCAGCGTGAAAAAGTGAAGTCGGCCCAGCTGCGTAAATTAACCGGATCACGTTCACTCGAGCTGAGTATCAATTCCATGACGGAGATCTGCGACGGGTCGCGCTTGTAGATGATTGGCGGTTCTACGTTTTCGGGTAGAAAACGACGTGCCCGGTCCAGCCGGGTGCTCGCATCACGCAGTGCGATGTCGATATCTATGCCGTAGGGAAAGCTTAAATCTACATTGCTGCGGCCTTCGCTGGACTTTGACTGCACCTGAATTGCGCCTTCGGTTATTGCAAGCTGCTCTTCAAGCTGACGGGTAATAAGATCTTCCATGATCTGTGCAGGTACACCGGGTTCCAGTACGCGTACACGTATATCAGGGTAAATGATGTGTGGCAGCAAATCGATACTGAGCCGCTGAAATGAGAAAAACCCAAGGACAACTACGGACAGTGCCAACATGGAAATGCCGACCGGGTGATTGATTGACCATGCAGCGAGGCCGCCGGAGCGAAAGCGGTGTTTCATAATGCGTTGGCTACATCCTCAATTTCCATATGATGAACTTTTACTTTCTTGCCATCTCTCAGACCGTTAAAGCCTTTTACGACTATCGAATCATTGAGGTTAATGCCACTGGTAATCTCGATAGTCTCGCCATATTGAACGCCTTTTTGAACATATGTTTTGCTGGCCTTGCTTTCATCATCAACCACATAAACGTAAGCCCCACTACCGTCGTGATGGATCGCATGTACGGGGATAACCAGTTTGCTGGTGGGATGAGTTTGCAGATAAACGCGTGCAAGTTGTCCTGCCTGAGCGCCAAATGGTGCCGGCAGAAATTCTATTTCAACAATGCCTTTGCGTGTGCTGGCATCAATAGTGGGGTGAATGCGTTTGATCTGGCCGGCATGTATGGAGTCAGCCAGGGCATCAATTTGAATCTCAACCTGATCGCCGGTTTGTATCTGTGGAATCCAGTGTTCTGATAAATATATTCTTACCCTGAGCGAATCAGGATCTATCATGCTTAAGATGTGGCCATGCATGGGGACAACATCGCCTGGCTCATAATGACGTTCGGTGATTATTCCATCAAAAGGCGCTTTTATTACTGTTTTATTCAGGCGCGTTTGCTGAAGTTTTTCCTCTGCAACGGCGATATCGTAAGCCGTGCTCGCGCGTGCGATTTCCTCATCTGATGCGAGCTGTTTTTTCAGCTTCTTTAATCGATCGTAATCAATTTTTGCCTGCTCTCTCGTGGCAATGGCCTTGTCCAGCTCAGCTTGTATGACCTCGTCGTCGAGCCCGATTACGATGGTGTGTTCTGCAACGGCATCGCCCTCATGATAGGGAAGGTACCTGATTTTACCGCTGACTTCGTTGTATAACCTTACCCTGGTTCCGGCTTCTATTGTTCCTGAGGTTGTAAGCTTGCTTTGTACAGTTTGAATACCAGCCTGTTTGGTTTCTACCACATGATCCGGGGTCTGTTTAGTTTGCCTGGAGCTGGCCTGGCCGGAACTATTGGTGCTGTCGCAGGCGCCGACAATCATTCCGCTGACAAGCAGCAGCGGGATTAATAAAAATCGTGTATGTAAATTCGATATAATCATGTCTTTTTATAATTCGACGGCAGCAACTTTAGGCACTGTAATGATAGTGTACAAGTAGTTGTCTTTATTGCATATATGATTATGGTACATCGCCAAACCAGTAAGCCGCATTCTGACAGAAAAGACTGGAAGAATCTTAAAAGGCTGCTTCCTTTTGTCTGGGAATTCAGGGGCAGGGTATTAATAGCCTTGGCTTGCCTGGTCCTGTCCAAGCTGGCTGTTGTTGGTATGCCACTGGTACTGAGAGAAATCATTGATGGATTGGACAGTGAAAATGGCACACTTGTCCTGCCCGTCGTGCTGTTGTTAGCATACGGTGCATTGCGGATGACGAGCAGCCTGTTTAACGAATTACGCGACGCAATATTTGCCAGGGTTCGTTACCATGCGATGCGCGGTATTTCGAATCGGGTTCTCAGTCACCTCTATTCCTTATCATTACGCTACCACCTTGATCGTAAAACAGGTGGCATAATCCGGGATCTTGAGCGCGGTACTAGCAGCCTCAGTTCGATTCTAAATTACCTCGTATTCAATATCATTCCAACGGCTGCGGAATTTGTCCTGGTTGCTGCGATTCTGCTCGGGCAGTATGAAGCTAGATTTGCCTTCGTTACCTTTATTACTGTTGTTATATACATCCTTTTTACCCTGTCAGTTACTGAATGGCGCATGCATTACAGGTTGAAGATGAACTCGCTGGAATCGGAGGCCAACACCTACGCGGTCGATGGCATGCTCAATTACGAGACGGTCAAGTATTTCAACAATGAAGATTATGAGTTATCACGTTATAACGAGACACTGAAAGACTGGGAAAACGCCGCGGTTAAAAGCCAGAACTCAATGTCACTGCTTAATTTCGGTCAGGGAGCGGTGATCGCGGTTGGCGTAACTTTCATGATGGTTTTCGCAACACAGGGTGTCGTAAATGGAACCATGACACTGGGTGATCTCGTGCTGGTAAATACCATGATGCTACAGCTGTTTTTACCATTGAACTTTCTTGGTGTTATATATCGTGCGCTTAAATACTCACTGGCAGATATGGACATGATGATGCGCTTGCTTGATACCAGGCTGGATATATCAGATAAGGGCCAGGCCGGGCCATTGAAAGTCAGCGATGCGCATGTGTGTGTAGAACATCTATCGTTCTCGTATAATGCTGACAGGCAGGTGCTTGACGATGTCAGCTTTGAAATACCACCCGGCAAAAAGGTTGCTGTGGTTGGCCCGTCAGGCGCTGGCAAGTCGACATTGTCCAGGCTGTTGTTTCGCTTTTATGAAGCAGACTCAGGTCGCATCCTTATCGATGATCAGGACATAAGTGATGTTACTCAGGATAGCCTGCGGGAAAATATAGGTATCGTTCCGCAAGATACGGTGCTGTTTAACCAGTCGATTTTCCACAATATCCATTACGCCAATCAAGACGCGAGTATGGATGATGTTGTACACGCAGCCAGGGTGGCGAACATTCATGAATTTATTAAAAGCCTGCCGGATGGGTATGAGACTATCGTAGGCGAACGTGGTTTGAAACTTTCAGGCGGTGAGAAACAACGCATTGCTATAGCTCGAGTTATCTTGAAAAATCCGCGGATTCTGGTATTCGATGAGGCAACATCCTCGCTGGATTCGCGATCGGAGCAGTCCATACTGTCTTCACTTAAAGAGGTTGCGATGAAACATACCACGCTGGTGATTGCGCATCGACTGTCAACGATCATTGATGCTGACAATATACTCGTGCTGGACAAGGGTTCAATCGTGGAACAGGGGACACATCAGCAATTACTGGCACAGGAGGGCCTGTATGCGCAGCTATGGCAACTACAACAGGAAAAACGTGAACACGAGATTGCCCTTGAAACAGTGGCAGATGCTATTTAAAAGGATTTGAACCACAGAGGTCACAGAGTGACACAGAGTTTATTTGTGCTGGTCGTGACTTGATCTGACAGTAATTGTCTGATTTAAACTAGGTGGTCTTTAAAAAAGTCCACAGATGAACGCAGATAAACACAGATGTATAAAAGCTTAAAAACAACTTTATCTGTGTTTATCTGCGTTCATCTGTGGATAATTAAGCTTTATGATTATCTTCGAATGTGCAAATACAGCTATTCAGATGAAAAATATGACATGAGTAAATCTGACGCTGTTTGTAAGATCAATTACAGACCACTACAGTTTATTTCATTTGTGAAGCCTTGCTGCTGCAGGACAACAGAAAACATTCTCTGTGAACCCCTGTGACCTTTGTGGTTCAAAATATACTTGCTACTGCAAGTTCACTTGTTCGGAAGAAATTCCGGCATGTGCTTGCGGATTTCATCAGGACTAAGTTGTGAAAGATTCTTGTCCAGTTCCAGGCTGACCAATTTTCTGGTTTGATGATTCAATCCACTGCGCAGGTTGCCCAGTAATGACGGTGCGGCAACAATAATCAACTGCTTGAATTTGTCACTTTTACGCGCCTCATCAAGAAAACCGGCAATGCGTTTGGCGAAACCCAGGTTCTCATAATCCTTCGCATCTGTTTCAGTCTCATAAGAATGACGTGATCCGCCTGTGCCAGAGCCACGGCCCGGTAAATCGCTGGTGATATCGCGATCATGCATACGGGCTTCCGGATGAACAATAGAGTCTACTTCTATTAACGCTGATGATGGAGTTTCTGAAGTGAAAATGCGTGCTCGACTGTTGTCGGCAACAATTACCCATGTTTTTCTCATGTATTCCTACCCTCCAGATTGTTTTCTTTATTTAATTAGACACTAACTTGCCGTGCCTTGTTTTGACACTGGTCAAGATAATTCATGGATGTAGTTTACCTGAGATTAGTCAAATCCAGTTTCTGCCCGTATTTCGCGATCGTAACAGGTGCATCCAGTTCGTTTTTCAGGGTGTTGCCCAGGTTCTCAAGTGCAGTGGTTTCGCCGTGGACCAGGGCCACTGGCGGTCGTCCTTCAAAGTTGGCATACCAGTTTTTCAGGCCGAGCTGGTCTGCATGGGCAGAGAGCCCGCCAACTGTGTGGATACCTGCTGCGACACGAACTGTTTCTCCCCACAGCCTGATATATTTGGCACCATCGACCAGAGTACGGCCCAGCGTTCCACCTGCCTGGAAACCGGAGATGACGACATGGCATTCTCGCCGCCAGATATTATGCTTGAGGTGGTGCTTGATGCGACCGCCGCTGCACATGCCGCTGCCGGCAATAATGATGGCTCCGGAGTGGATCCGGTTGAGTGCCATCGATTGATTTGATGTTCTGGAAATATGCAGGTTAGGCAAGATCGATTGCGCTTTGTTCTGTTGCCATAATTCCTTCATCTCCGAGTCAAATAAATCACTGTGTCGGGTAAATACACGTGTTGCTTCAATCGCCAGCGGGCTATCGAGAAACACCTGCCAGCGTTCAAGGCCCCATTCCTTATAGTACCTGGCAAACATATACAGAATTTCCTGTGTGCGTCCTACTGCAAAAGCAGGTATCAGAATATTACCCCGGCTTTTTGTGGTGTTTCGAACAACACTTTCTATCTCCGTTAACGTATCCTCCCACGAACGATGCATACGGTCACCGTAGGTACTCTCCATGATAACGTGGTCTGCCTGTCGAATGACGGCAGGGTCCTGCAGTATCGGCATGCCTGGTCGACCTAAATCACCGCTGAACACCAGCTTGCGTACGTTTCCTGCATCTTCAAGCCACAATTCCACGATAGCGGATCCCAGGATATGTCCAGCATCGTTCAGACATAGCGTCACATTCGGCAGTATTTTGACTTTTTTCTGGTAAACAAGACCCTTGAACCGGGACATTGCAGAGCGTGCATCTTCAACGGTGTATAAAGCTTCAACTGGCTTCAAGCCTTTGCGCAGGCGCTTGCGGTTTTCCCACTCGATATCCTTTTCATTGAGAAAGGCGGAATCTTTCAACATAATGCGGCACAGGTCCCGGCTGGCACGGTGGGTATATATCGGGCCGCTGAAGCCCGCTTTTACCAGCATCGGCAGTCGACCTGAGTGGTCGATGTGTGCATGGCTCAGCACCACGGCATCGATGGATTCTGGATCGAACGGGAATGGCTCCTTGTTACGTTCTTCATCCTTGCGGCGTCCCTGGATAAGGCCGCAATCAAGCAGGACGCGGTTGTTACCCACTGTCACCAGGTGGCAGGAACCGGTGACTTCGTCAGCGGCGCCGAATATCTGGACATCGATAGCCATTATTAACGGTGATTACTATTTATGCTGTCAAAGACGGAAATCGTTTTGTCTAGAAAGCCGCATCAAAGCCAACAAGGGCATAGTTCTCGCCGGTGAGATGCCCGGTGAAATATGTTCCCGTCTGAGCAACAGGGTCAAGCAGGTCGAGATTGACTTCAATAACACCTTTAATGTTACGCATGAAGTAGTAGGCGGCGGTGAATGTAATCGTATTCATATCGATACCCTCATAGATGGTATCGGTATTCTCGAAATCATTGGCATCCGTGTAATTGTAGAGCAGGGAATAGGCCCAGCGATCACTGTGAATATAGTCAACACCGACAAAACTACCAAACCACTTATAGGTGGTATCAGCTTGCAGGAAACCATCCCACTGGTTTTGTAACAGCTGTGCGAACCAGTAGGTTTTCTCGGTAAACTTGCCCGACAGGTCAAAGCCATATGATATTTTGTCTGTATCACGATCGCCGCTAGTTAATCCAGCAGGTGCTTCGGCATTTTTCTGTGTACCCGAATAACCGAACAAGCCAATACCAACACCCGCAATGTCTGTGCCGACGCGGCCAAATATCGCTTTACCGCCGTTATTATCGAACAAATGATCCGCGCGTTTGTAGCCGGGGCTGTTAATGGTGAAATTTTCTTCGATACCATTGCCATTGACCCAGCCCAGGGCAAGGTCAACAGGCCCTGCAGCATAATCAAATAACAGCCCGCGGTCATAAGTGAGACCGGCCATGCGATAGACCATGAAATCCTGGAATGTCAGCCTGACTTCACGCGCAAACATCAGGTCGGATACCTGGAACTGCCCCAGCATCATACCGATGTTCGTATTGAAAATGTCATCGTGCCTGAACCAGGCATCTTCGACAAGCACCTCGCCATTGCCGCCTTTTTCGGCATAAATGGCATAAAAGTAGTAGGTAATGTGGTCTGACAGCGGCGCACTGGAGAGTAACTTGATTTGATAAGGAGCCTGGATGTCTGTGTCAGCGGATATTTCTTCACCGGTCTCAACGTCGATGGTTGTTGCTTCACGTTGCTGTACATAGGCCTGTGTTCTCAGCGCCAGTGGCACTGTGTCAGGCAGGGCGAGCATATCATCGCCAGTGGATACAGTTGTATCTTTCCAGTTTGGCAGGCGCATGTTGTCACTGGCAAACTGCTCACCGAATTCGTTAAGCCTGGGGAAGGCGGCATGGCAGGTACTACAGCTCATGTTGTATTTACGCGCGAATACCGGCATGGCTTCACTCATGGATGGTATCAGCGTAATCAACAAGAACAGGGTGATAAATATTAATGAGAAAATGTAGACACTCGGTTGAAAGCCCAGACGCGTTGTAGAAAGCATTGTTATACCTTGCGAGCGATTATTTTAGTATGATGATCGACTAAAAAAATAATACACTGAAGGGACACGGACGGCTTGACATTTATCAAGTTAGGGAAAAGTTCTATCTTGATAAATTAAGGCGGCATAACTAGAAACGGGACGCCGACCCTTGAGGATTAGGTCGACATCCCGTTTCTATGGATCAGCTTAACCGACCCGTGCGCAATGAATATGTTAGTTCTGCTAAAAGCAGTTTGCTGTTAACAACCAACGATAGAACTATAACGGATGTAACCTTAAGCTACGCTGACAGTTATTTTAAGCTTAATTTAAGGTTGGTGAGGGCAAAATTTACTGATAAATCAGATAGTTACTAAATTTTATCATAACACTGTTCAAGCCGCTTTAAATTATTGCATTAACCCTGATTCAGGGGAGGGCAACAATGCAAAGCGGTATATAAAATATCACATAGATACACAACATTCGAGCATGAACCAGGAGACGGATAATGAAAATCCTTGTGGTTGAGGATGATCAACAAGTAGCAAGGCAAATAGAAACTTCGCTAAGAAATGCAGGTTATGTGGTCGAGGTTGTGCATGACGGCGAGGAAGGGCTTTACCTGGGTAGCCACGAATCTTTCGACGCCGTTATCCTTGATTTGGGCCTGCCGAAAGTTGATGGTATCAAGGTGTTGCAACAGTGGCGAAATGAAAACAGGGATATGCCGGTGCTGATTCTTACCGCCCGGGATACCTGGCGGGAAAAAGTAGTGGGTTTGCGCGCTGGTGCAGATGATTATTTATCCAAGCCGTTTGAAATCGAAGAGGTTCTGGCTCGTGTAGAGGCTTTGATCCGTCGCGCGACTGGACACAGTAAACCTGTACTGACCTGTGGGTCTGTAGAATTCGATACTACGACTAATCGTGTCTCACATAACGGTGCGTCAATCGAAATGACAGCGCTGGAACTAGGAATGCTGTCGTACCTGATGCATCACAAGGGTGAAGTGATTTCTAAAACAGAACTTACCGAGCATATATATGATCAGGACTTCGATCGTGATTCCAATGTTATTGAAGTTCTTGTAAATCGTCTGCGAAACAAACTTGGAGCCAGCTTAATCAAGACACATCGAGGGCTTGGTTATCAGTTGGTTGAACCTGATGATTCATAATACGCTTACATCCAGGCTGGTAATAACTTCAGTCGCCTGGGTAACGTTAACCCTGGCTATTGTTGCCGTATTGCTAACTATACTGTTTCAACGCCATATAGAAGAATACTTTGATGCTTTCATGTTTGACCACATGGAAGAAAGTATTGCCGCTGCGAGAATAGATGAGCAGGGGCAGTTGTATTTAACATGGATACCGGCAGATCCAAGATTTATGAATCCACATTCAGGGTGGTACTGGCAAATTTACGAAGAAGATAGTCTGGTCGCGGGCTCTGAGTCACTTCTCAACGACACGATTGATTTCATATTGCCCGAAGCTGAAAATTATAGCCAAATTCAAAAAGTCACAGGACCGGGAAATGAAACATTAAGAGCGCTTGTACTCGATGTAAAACTGAAGGGCACAACCAGGTTATATACATTTGCGATTGCGGGCTCTGTTAACAGTATCAGGCGGGATGTTGAAGGTTTTACCTCAAAACTCGGAATTACTCTCATCATTCTCGGCACCGGCTTGCTTATTGTTGTGTTGTTGCAGATCCGTTTTGGTTTGAAGCCATTACGTTTTCTTAAAGATTCATTATCAAACATTCGAACAGGCAGAGAAAATCGCCTGCCTGAAAATTTCCCAACCGAGATACAGCCGATTGTGCATGAATTGAACGCATTACTTGATCACAGCGAGGGGTTGCTTGAGCGAGCAAGAACGCAGGTGGGTGACCTGGCCCACGCTTTGAAAAATCCGCTCACTGTGATCAGAAACGAAGCCGATGAAATCAAAGATCAACGTGGCCAGCTAATACGTGAAAAAACTGACGCTATGGGCGCATATGTTGAACGTTATCTATCGCGTGCACGTGCTGCTGGTTCGGCCAATATCATTGGGGCCAGTGTGTCAGTGCAGCCCATAACAAAAGATATCTGTTATCTAATGGCGCACATGTACCAGGATAAGAACATCGATATAATTCTGAAGGATTTGAAAGGGCTTTATTTCAAAGGAGATGCGCAGGACCTTGAAGAAATGCTGGGCAACCTTATGGACAATGCATGCAAATGGGCAAACAGTAAGGTTATTGTAAGTGGTGAGCAGAAAGATACACGATTGATTATCAACATTGATGATGATGGACCGGGTATTCCTGAAGATCAGAAAGATGCTGTATTACAGCGAGGCCGCAGGCTTGATGAAACAGTACAAGGTAGTGGCTTGGGCCTGGCTATCGTGATTGATTTGGCACACCTGTATCATGGTTCATTGACACTGCACAAATCGGATGTGGGCGGGCTTGGCGCAAGGCTGGAACTGCCTTTCGCTGAAGAAGTGAGCTAATTGTTCCTATTCGTTTCCGGTCAAGTAATCAGACAATGCGCTTGATAACTTCACCGTACCTGTTTCGATCAGGCTGTATCGGTTTCTGTGCCGGTTCAGAGACGGGCTCTTTCTCAACATTTATTTCAGGAGCAATACAAACGCCTAATGCAAAACTGCATACAAATAGCAATAAAGGTTTGGTGACACGTTTCATTTTTTTCACAATTAGTCATGCTATACGTGATTAATCGAGCAAGTCTTGTGCCACGATAGCTTATTTATATAATTAACAAAGAGTTACTAAATTAAGCGGATTTTTGCGTACTTGAAAATCACTAATTGTGTAAACGATATCGACATAATTCTGTCGTTATAATGACATATTTTAACGGTATGTTACTCGTTCAGGCCTGATTGTTGTCATATACGGCCATTATCTCTTTAAGTTCTCGCAGCACCCTTTGTTGATCGGTTTTATCCAGCCCGCTTGTTTCCTCGACAGAGTTTCCGCATTCCAGCGTGTTAATAATTTCATTTACCCTGTCACAGCCGAGCTCGCAGATATATTCGATTGTAGATTGGAGGTGAGCTGGAAGATCTGGATTCATCTTTCGGATTTATGCGGTTTTTCCAGGTATTCTTTCGAACGCATCTCTACGAGGCGGCTACTGGTACGATTAAATGCAAATTTAAGCATTTCGCCAGTGTACAATTTTTCAGGCATTGCGTCAGCGCTAATGATCAGCTTTACACTGCGATCATAGAGTTCATCAATGAGATATATAAAGCGTCGTGCCTTGTCGTCCATATTCTCATCCATCACAGGAACACCGGACAGTATTATCGTGTGGTATTCACGCGCCAGTATAATATAGTCAGGTGTCGCACGGGGTGTATTGCATAGTGCACCGAATTCAAACCAGGCAATCTCTTCAGCTTGCATAAGCGTTTTTATCGGGCGCTTAAGTATTGTTAATTCAGAATTATGGCTGATCGCGCAGGGCGCCAGCGATTGCATGCGTTTTGTCAGTTTGTCATTGGTTTCTGCTGTGATTGGCGTGTAATAAACATCATCCTGTTCGAGTAATGCAATACGGTGATCGGTATCGCCGTCCACATGTATAACATGAGTGTGTTGCTTGATCAATTCTATTGCCGGCAGAAAACGTTCTCGCTGCAGGCCGTTCTTGTATAAATCATCCGGTACTCTATTGGATGTGGCTATCAACGTAACGCCATTTTTGAACAGGGCTTCCAGTAATCCTGAGAGCAGCATTGCGTCAGTTATGTTTGTAACAATAAATTCGTCCAGGCAAAGTACCTGGTAGTCTGCCGCGAAATCTTTGGCAATGACGGTTAATGGGTTTTTCCTGTTGTGCAAGTTAGCCAGTTTCTCATGAACATCAAGCATGAAGTGATGAAAGTGAAGCCGAAGCTTGTTATCAAACGGCAGTGATTCATAGAACAGATTCATCAACCAGGTCTTGCCACGTCCAACACTGCCCCATATATACATGCCCTGTACCGGTGTTGTATGGCAGCGTGTTAACAAACATAGCATCCGTTTGATAATTGTAATCTGTGACGTGGTACTGGCGACCAGTTCAGCATGAAGAAGTTGAAGTGCAGCCACCGCCTGTTCCTGGGCAGGATCTGCGACAAACCCGTTTTTCTTCAGATGTTGTTGGTAGGCCTCTATTGGCTGCATGAATACCATACTGTAAATATATAAATATCAATAAGATATAATGTATTGTTAAAGTTTAGACTATCTACGGTATAATGTATTCGTAAGATATGATTTTGCCAGTCTTTTCCAGGCCGGCAAAATCATTTCCATTGAGACCCTTCATGATAATTGATACTATAGCCACCCATTGAGACCATAGCATCCTGGCCTGGTCGTTTAAAAAATTACCCAAGGCGTTTCTTCTTTCATGACGCGATATATTTTTATTACCGGTGGTGTTGTTTCTTCATTAGGTAAAGGTATCGCTTCCGCTTCTATCGGTGCCATTCTCGAAAACCGCGGCCTTAAAATCAGAATGCTTAAACTGGATCCGTATATCAATGTGGATCCCGGCACCGTGAGCCCATTTCAGCACGGAGAAGTTTTTGTCACCGAAGATGGGGCAGAAACCGATCTCGACCTGGGACACTACGAACGTTTTGTGCGATCCAGAACAGGCAAGTCCAGCAACTTTACCACGGGCAAGATTTACGAAAGCGTAATACGCAAGGAGCGCCGGGGAGAGTACCTGGGCGGTACTGTACAGGTTATTCCTCACATCACGGATGAAATAAAACATTGCATCATCAAGGGTGCAGACGATGCAGATATCGCCATGGTGGAAATCGGTGGTACCGTGGGTGACATCGAATCGCTGCCGTTCATGGAGGCTATACGCCAGATGGGCGTAGAACTTGGGCATGAGCGTGCTATCTTCATTCACCTGACGCTTGTACCGTACATACCGACTGCGGGTGAAGTGAAAACAAAGCCCACCCAGCATTCTGTTAAGGAACTGCGTTCTATCGGAATACAGCCGGATATTCTGCTATGTCGCTCTGAGCAATTGTTACCTGAAGATGAACGTCGCAAAATTGCGTTGTTTACCAACGTAGAAATAAAAGCGGTTATCTCGGCAAAAGATATGGGCAATATCTATGAAATTCCAATCTGGCTGCATGACCAGGGTGTCGATGACATCATCGCTCGCAAGATGCACCTGGAATTACCACCAGCGGACTTGTCAGACTGGCAGTATGTAGTCGACGTGATGCGACACCCGGAACACGAAGTAAATATCGGCATGGTAGGTAAATATGTCGATTTGACCGAATCATACAAGTCACTCAACGAAGCATTGTCACATGCCGGTATCCAGAACAAATCGAAGGTCAACATTCACTACATAGACTCTGTCACCCTGGAGTGCGGTGATTTCAGCTCACTGGTAGCTCTGGATGCCATACTGGTACCTGGCGGGTTTGGTGATCGCGGCATTGAAGGCAAGATTGCTGCAGTAAAGTATGCCCGCGAAAACAATATTCCATATCTTGGAATTTGTCTCGGTATGCAGGTCGCAGTCATTGAATTTGCCCGTCATGTGGCAAACATCAAGGATGCACACAGCAGCGAATTCAATACAAAAACACCACATCCCGTTATTGCGCTTATCACTGAATGGATGTCGCAAGACGGCATCCTGGAAAAGCGCCATGCAGGATCAGACCTTGGCGGCACAATGCGCCTCGGTGGTCAGACCTGCAATCTCGTACCGGGCACGCTGGCCCACGATGTATATGGCACCGACACAATTGTTGAACGCCATCGCCACCGCTATGAATTTAACAATACCTATATGGATCAGCTCACTGCGGCCGGATTGATCATCAGCGGCAAGTCAGGTGATAACAGCCTGGTAGAAATGATTGAGCTGAAAGACCACCCCTGGTTTCTTGCCTGCCAGTTCCATCCTGAATTTACATCGACACCGCGTGACGGGCATCCTTTGTTCAGTTCATTCATAAAAGCGGCACTGGAAAATCATAACAGGCATGCACGATCCGGAGAGGTTGCCGCCTGATGCATATTTGCGGTTTTGAGGCAGGGCTGGATCAGCCGTTCTTCCTGATCGCAGGGCCATGTGTGATCGAAAGCGAACAACTTGCACTGGATACCTCTGCCGAGCTGAAAGCCATTACTGAAAAGCTTGGTATTCATTTCATTTATAAATCATCCTTTGACAAGGCCAACCGTTCCGCCGGCACAAGTTTTCGTGGGCCTGGAATTGAAGATGGTTTGCGTATTCTGCAGAAAGTAAAGGATGAAATCGGTGTACCCGTGATCACAGATGTGCACGAAGATACACCCATTGATGAAGTTGCGGATGTGGTCGACGTGCTGCAGACACCGGCTTTTTTATGCAGGCAGACAAATTTCATTACAAAGGTCGCGTCAACAGGTATACCGGTCAACATCAAGAAGGGTCAGTTTCTCGCACCATGGGATATGAAGAATGTAGTCAATAAGGCGCGCTCGACCGGCAATGAACAGATTATGGTGTGTGAACGAGGGGTTTCTTTTGGTTACAACAACCTGGTTTCAGATATGCGCGCACTTGCAGTCATGAGGGATACGGGCTGCCCGGTTGTGTTCGATGCCACACATTCGGTGCAACTGCCTGGCGGGCAGGGCACATCATCCGGTGGTCAGCGTGAACATGTACCCGTACTTGCCAGGGCCGCTGTTGCAGCCGGCATCTCGGGGCTGTTCATGGAAACACACCCTGACCCGGAGAAAGCGCTGAGTGACGGACCGAATGCCTGGCCACTCGACCGGATAGAATCTTTGCTGAAAACTCTCATCGCTCTCGACAACATAGTAAAATCAGATCAGTTTGAAGAAACACGCTGATTACGGGCCTTCAGTACAGTACAACAATAAATTCGTCATTTAGGGTAAATCATGTCAAACATAGTAAATATTCACGCGCGTGAAATCCTCGACTCACGCGGCAATCCAACAGTAGAAGCTGAAGTAACTCTGGCCGGAGAGGTTATAGGACGGGCAGCGGTACCGTCTGGAGCTTCGACAGGTGAAAGGGAAGCGCTTGAGCTGCGTGACGGCGACAAGAACCGCTACCTCGGCAAGGGTGTCACCATGGCCGTTAACAACGTCAACGGCGAGATACGCGAAGCCCTGATCGGGATGGATGCACAGGACCAGAACGCGATTGACAAAAAGATGATCGAGCTTGACGGCACTGATACCAAGGAACGGCTGGGAGCCAATGCAATTCTTGCGGTGTCACTGGCCAATGCACATGCTGCCGCACTGGAGAACAAAACTCCGCTTTATGTGAATCTTGGTGAGGACTCGTACACCATGCCAGTACCTATGATGAATATTATCAATGGCGGTGAGCATGCCGACAACAGTGTCGATTTGCAGGAATTCATGATTCTTCCAGTCGGTGCCCCGAGCTTTAAGGAAGCGCTGCGTTATGGTGCGGAAGTGTTCCATACATTGAAGAAAGTGCTGCATGCAAAAGGCATGAATACCGCTGTCGGCGATGAAGGCGGATTTGCCCCGGATTTTTCCTCTAATGAAGAAGCTATTGAAGTCATACTGGAAGCAATATCGAAAGCTGGATATGAAGCAGGCAAAGACATATACCTTGGTCTTGATGTCGCCAGCTCGGAATTCTACAAGGACGGAATATACACACTGTCATCAGAAGGCAGGGCCTTTAATTCATCAGAATTCACTGACTACCTTGCAGACTGGGTAGAGAAGTACCCGATTATCACTATCGAAGATGGAATGGCTGAAAATGACTGGGATGGCTGGGCAATTCTAACTGAAAAGCTCGGCAACAAAGTCCAGCTGGTCGGGGACGATCTTTTCGTTACCAATACCTCAATCTTCAAGGAAGGAATTGAAAAAGGCATCGCTAATTCCATTTTAATCAAGTTCAACCAGATCGGTTCACTGACAGAAACGCTGGATGCTATACACATGGCGCATATGTCAGACTATACAGCCGTCATATCACATCGTTCCGGTGAAACAGAAGACAGCACTATTGCGGATCTATCTGTAGCGACGCAGGCCGGACAGATCAAAACAGGCTCATTGTCACGTTCAGACCGTATTGCCAAGTACAACCAGTTACTGAGAATTGAAGAAGCTCTCGGTGACGATGCAAATTATGCAGGTACAGGCGCATTTAAACATTTAAAGTAAGTTGAAGCTGATTGTCGCCATTCTGTTTGTATTGTTGATATGGCTGCAATACAAGCTGTGGCTCGGTGATGGCGGTGTTCCTGAGGTACTCGAGCTGGAAGAGGAAATTGAGACTGTCCAGGACGAAGTTGACAAACTGCAGGAACGAAACAAGGCACTCAATGCAGAAGTCACCGACCTTAAAACAGGTATTGAGGCAATCGAAGAGCGTGCACGCAGCGAAATGGGCATGATTAAAAAGGATGAAATTTATTATCAGGTCATAGATAGTGAATCTGATGAGTCTCTAAAGGACGGCTCAATTGAATAATGGCTGTGTAATCTGGGCCGTGATACCGGCCGCTGGTATTGGCAAACGTATGCAGTCTGATATACCCAAGCAATACCTGGAGCTTATTGATCGCCCGGTGATTGAGCACACAATTGACAGGCTGCTGGCAGTCGACCAGGTGAAAGGTGTCGTCGTATCTATACAGGCTGATGATCCGTACTGGCCAAAGCTTGCCATTAAAACTGAAAAACCCGTACTTGTTGCAGCAGGCGGTGATGAACGCTGTCATAGCGTGATGAATGCGCTTGATGTTCTATCAATACAGCCGGATTATAATCCTGAAACTACATGGGCGCTGGTACACGATGCTGTACGACCATGTGTCAGCATTAACGATATTCAGCATTTGATAGATATTGCAGCAGGCACTGAAGCGGGTGGTTTGCTGGCAATGCCGGTACGTGACACCATGAAACGCCAGGATGACAACCAGCGTGTAAAGCAGACAGTAGACAGGGCAGGACTCTGGCATGCTTTAACGCCACAGCTTTTTGCATGTGATCAGCTATCAAGAGCGCTAACCTCAGCTTTGACAGAGGGATTCCTGGTAACAGATGAGTCATCGGCAATGGAACAGGCGGGGCATTGTCCAAGATTGGTGCAGGGCCGGGATGACAACATTAAAATAACGCGTCCAGCTGACCTGCGTCTGGCTGAGCTCTATTTGAAGGCTATAGCGGCTGAGTCTGATCCTGGAGATCGTATATGAGCCAACAACATTTGCCATTTCGTATCGGCCATGGATTCGACGTTCACCGTTTTAAAGAAGGCGATAGTATTGTTCTCGGCGGTGTAAAAATACCGCATACACATGCATTTGAAGCACATTCTGATGGTGACGTGTTAATTCATGCGATATGCGATGCCCTCTTGGGTGCGATAGCTGCTGGTGATATCGGCAAGCATTTTCCTGATACAGACATGGCTTATAAAAACATAGATAGTTGTGTACTGTTAGCAAAAGTTTACACAATGGTAGTAGATGCTGGTTATAAACTCGGCAATCTGGATGCTACGGTAATAGCTCAGTCACCCAGGCTTGCTCCTTTTATTCAGCCAATCCGTGAACGTCTGGCTGCTGAACTCAATAGCAGTATCAATCAAATCAATATAAAAGCCACTACTACTGAGAAACTTGGTTACATCGGCAGGGAAGAAGGTATAGCTGTTCACAGCGTCGTTATGCTTGTCAGTTGATAAAATTTCGTTACTAATATCAATTTTTACTGTTTTTTTCGGGAAAAAACGCTTTTTTTTCAAAAAATGTATTTACATTCTTGAGATAAAGGTATAAAAATTGCCCACAGAATTTCCACCAAACACCAAAGGGTCTAAAAACAATGTCACCAGTAAAGAAAAAAGTTGCTAAAAAGAAAGTTGCCAAGAAGAAAGTTGCTAAAAAACGCGTAGCAAAAAAAGCAGCTCCAGCAAAATCAGTCAAGGCAATCAGCGCGGGCTACACAAAATCTCAACTGTATGCTCACATCTCTGAATATACCGGACTTGCAAGAAAAGATGTTGCGCAAGTTTTCGATTCACTTTCAGATGTAATCGAAGGCCACATCAAGAGTCGTGGTGCAGGCGAGTTCAAGCTGCCAGGTTTGCTCAAGGTTAAAGTTAACAAGAAGCCGGCAACCAAGGCACGCAAGAATGTTCCAAATCCGTTCCGTCCAGGTGAAACCATGGACGTATCTGCGAAGCCGGCACGCAAGGTTGTTAAAGTGCTGCCTCTGAAAGCGCTGAAGGATATGGCTGCCAAGTAATAAAGCTGTCAGAATATATCTGGCTTTAAGGCAATAACAAAACCCCTGTAAGACATTGTTTTGCAGGGGTTTTTATTTATGGTCTGTGCATTTCACAGGCAATGCCGAACCTGATAACTGTTGGTTGAGTTTATAATATCTTCAGTAATGCCTGGCTGTTTGCCTGATCAATAATGAACAAGATTCTTTACCTGCATGGTTTTAACAGCTCTCCCGAATCACACAAGGCTAAAGTGTTGCATGAGTATATGAAGCGCTCAGGTTTGAGTGACCGTATTGATATTCCGGAGATTCCACCTGTTCCTGCTGATGCCATTGAGCTTCTACAGCATCATGCAGAAGAGATAGTTAAACACTACGATTTGTCGTTAGCAGGTAGTTCTCTGGGTGGTTTTTATGCAACCTGGTTGGCAGAACAATATAACTGCCCGGCAGTTTTAATAAATCCAGCAGTAAAGCCACATGAGTTACTGAAAAAGTATTTAGGAGAGAATACAAATTATTATACAGCCGAGAGCTGGGTGCTCGACAATACGCATATTGAGCAGTTTCGTGAACTCTATATTGAGAAAATATCAAAGCCGCAAAGGTACCTGCTGATGTTGCAGACAGGTGATGAAACCCTGGACTATAGGGAAGCGCTGGAGAAATACGCCGATTGCCCATCCATTGTCGAGCAGGGTGGTAGTCATGAATTTAGCGAATTTGACAGATACCTGGATAGAATACTCTCATTCTGTAATGTTACTGAAAGTTAATTCGAATATTTTGCTATTAACTATACGCAGGAATACCTGATGTCACTCGGCCCGGTAATGATGGATCTTGAAGGAACAGGGATCTCCAATGCGGAACAGGAATTACTCGAAAATCCGCTTGTCGGCGGCGTGATTTTATTCACTCGGAATTATGAATCGATTGATCAGATCACTGCAGTGGTAAACGAAATACATGCAGTACGCTCTCCCCATTTACTGGTTGCCATCGATCATGAGGGTGGGCGTGTACAGCGTTTTCATGAAGGATTTACCAGGCTTCCCCCGGCCAGTGTTTTTGGCAAGATGTACAGGGATGATCCCGACAAGGCGCGAAAATATGCCGAGCAGGCCGGCTGGTTGCTGGCGGCTGAACTCAGGGCGATAGGCGTCGATTTCAGTTTTGCGCCTGTGCTTGACCTCGCCCATGGCGTCAGTGGTGTCATCGGAGACCGTGCGTATCATGCCAGGCCGGATGTTGTCGCAACACTGGCCTATGCCAGCATGCACGGAATGCTGCGCGCTGGTATGCACGCAGTAGGTAAACATTTTCCCGGACATGGCGGCGTTGCTGAAGATTCGCATCTTGCGCTGCCAGTCGATCACAGGGAATTGAGTATCCTGCTTAAGGAAGATATTGTGCCATTTGTAAAAATGATAGCGAATGATCTGAGCGGCATCATGCCGGCACATGTTATCTATGACCAGGTAGATAATATGCCGGCTGGTTATTCAAAAATCTGGTTACAGGATATATTACGAACAAGACTGAACTTTCAGGGCGTCATATTCAGTGATGATCTCAGTATGGAGGCGGCTGGTGTTGCCGGTGATTATGGCAGCCGCGCCCAGCAGGCACTGGAAGCCGGCTGCGACATGGTGCTCGTATGCAACCATCCCGAAGGTGTTGCAGACGTTGTAGAGCACTTGAAGGGTTATAATAACCCGACATCACAAATGCGCCTGATTCGGATGCATGGCAAGCGTGATGTATCCTATGCGGAATTACACAAGAGCTTTGACTGGAAAAAGACTTCCACGATGATTGCTGAACTGGATCAGTCCCCATGGATGGAATTGGACGTTTAGAAGCTTATTACGCTTATTTACAGGGCGTTAACAGTTGATGCAAAGTGCTCATATACTTCACACAAGCTATATTATCAGCCGTTGCCTGGTTTAAAATCCGCTCACGGCATTGTTACATTATCAGGTAAATTTGATGGTCAAAAAACTATTCATTATTCTCGCCAACTCTGATCCTGAAAATCCTGAAGAATTCAGCGCACCCTTGTTCCAGGCTATAGTAGCGGCAGCCATGTCACACAAGGTTGAAGTTATATTCACTGGTCTTTCCGGTGTGCTGGCTGTTGCCGGACACGCCGAGAATGTAATCCTCAATGTTCAGCAGCACCGCACTGTGTATGATGTAATCAGGGAAGCGCATAAGGCAGGGGTGGTTTTCAAGGTCTGTACTCCAACACTCGAAATGTGGGGCAAGGAACTGATTGCTGAAATTGATGAGACTATCGGTGCTGCTTACGTTATTGAGGAAGCGATGAGTGATAACACCGTTACATTTACCTACTGATTGGCCTATATTTCACCTTTTTTAAACATTACTGTTTTTCCCGTTTGTGATAGCAAGCTATGCCCGAGTCGAAAACACTGGAAACCAATCCATCAAATAATGTCCTGGAGCTACAGCAGGTGCTTCAGCAGGCAGAACTCTTATTCGATGCAGAGGATATAGAGTCAGCTATAGATAAGCTCGCACAGCGTCTTACAGAGCGGCTTGGCGATGCGTCACCGCTGGTGCTCTGTGTCATGCAGGGTGGTTTGATGTTCACTGCTAAGATCATGTCGCTGCTACCACTTGATGTTGAGTTTGATTACATACACGCAACGCGCTATGGCAACAATACAACAGGAGATGCGATCGAATGGCTGGCATATCCGAATAAGAAGCTCGAAAATCGTACTGTACTGATACTGGATGATATTCTCGATGAGGGTTATACCCTGGCTGCCATAGAACAGTATTGCCGGGATCAAGGTGCCAGGGATGTTATTTCAGCTGTGCTATTGCAGAAAAAGCATGATCGTCTGAAGGCAGGTATGTACTGCGATTTCGTCGCGCTTGAGGTAGATGATCGCTATGTGTTCGGCTATGGCATGGACTACAAGGGTAAATTGAGGCATCTCAACAGGATTTATGCGATACCAACCTAGAGAATATAATCATGCCTAAAGTAGGTGTAATTGGCGGCAGCGCCCTTGATACGGTAGAAAACCTGGAAGTCAGTCACCGCGAAATGGTGAATACGCCTTATGGTGCGACATCCAGCCCGCTGCTTTTCGGTAAAATGAATGGCGGCGATATCGTATTTATTCACCGCCATGGTTTCGGCCATACACTTGCACCGCATGAAATCAATTACAGGGCGAACATGTGGGCACTGAAAGAACTTGAAGTAACACACATCATAGCTACTGCAGCTGTTGGCGGTATTACTGAGCACATGTCACCGATTACGCTGGTAATACCCGACCAGATCATCGACTACACGCATAGCCGAAACCAGACATTTTACGAGAATAATCAGGAGCCGGTCGTTCACGTTGATTTCACCTGGCCATATGATGAGCAATTGCGTACGGTGCTGAACAGGTCAGCTGTTAACCTGAACTTACCTGTGGTATCCAGGGGTACATACGGGGCCGTTCAGGGGCCTCGCCTGGAAACAGCAGCGGAAATAAAACGCCTGGAAGGTGATGGCTGTGACGTCGTAGGCATGACCGGCATGCCTGAAGCAGTACTGGCACGCGAGCTCGGTATTACCTACGCATGTTGCGCCGTGGTGGTGAACTGGGCAGCAGGTAAAGGAAACCAGGAAGAAGTGTTAATAGATATTATCAAAAGCAACATGAATACCGCGAAGGCAAGTGTGCATAAGTTACTTGCTGAAGCTCTGCCTATGATAATGGAGCTTTAACCCGCCTTTGTGCGACATGTGGGTTGAAACACCAGCGTGACTGAGAACCTCTTTATAGCTATACAGGCACTCGGCGGGCTCGGTATTTTTCTTCTTGGCATGATCATCATGACCGCGGGTCTGAAGGAAATGGCAGGTGATGCAATACGCTCTGCCTTGATGCGGTTTACCTCGAGCCCGACATCCGGTGCTGTTACCGGTGCTATCAGTACAGCCATTCTGCAATCCTCCAGTGCAACTACAGTTGCTGCAGTTGGTTTTGTAGGCGCCGGGCTGATGACTTTCACATCTTCGCTGGGCATTGTTTTTGGTGCAAATATCGGCACAACGATCACCGGCTGGATGGTAGCCCTGGTCGGTTTCAAACTCAAGCTAGGCACTCTAATGCTGCCATTGATATTTATCGGCGCCATAATGCGCCTGTTTGCAAAAGGGAAAGCGCGGTCAGCAGGCTATGCAATCGCCGGATTTGGCCTGATATTCGTTGCTATCAGTATCATGCAGACAGCAATGGCGGGACTGCAGGGCACTATAACTCCGCAGATGTTGCCGCCCGATTCTATGATTGGCCGAATTGAAATTGTATTTCTCGGTGTAATAGCTACCGTCATTACACAATCCTCCAGTGCCGGTGTTGCGGCAGTGATGACAGCGTTATATGCGGGGGCAATCAGTGTCGAACAGGGTCTTGCGCTCGTTATCGGTATGGACATTGGCACTACCTTTACCGCGTTAATCGCAAGTATTGGCGGCACTATTGGCGCAAAACGAACTGGGCTGTCTCATCTTATCTACAACCTGTTTACGGGTGCAGGTGCATTGCTCCTGATTACGCCGTATATCATCTTATGGAACTACATTTCACCTGGAGCATTGCAAGCCAACACTGAAATTGCTCTGGTTGCGTTTCATACCTGCTTCAATATTCTCGGTGTCATCCTGGTATTGCCATTCACCAGCCAGTTCGCCAGGCTGATAATAAAGCTGTTGCCGGAAGCGAAATCGATTTATACCACTGTTTATGATGATACTCTGCTGCAAACACCCGGGTTCGCGCTGAACGCCGTGCAGGAAAATGTGTTGATCTATTATGTGGCCTTGTTGAATCATATCGAATCGATTTTAAGCAATGACAATGACGGCAAAAGGGCAGATCTTGCGCGTATGCAGACAGCGCTGGACGAAATGCATGAGTATCTTGATAAAATTGAACTAAAAGGCGCCTCTGATGCAAACTGGGAACGTATGCTTGCGCTGGTACATGCGCTCGATCATTTACAGCGCTTGCATGAACGTTGTGAAGAAGATGAAGACCGTGCCATCACCGCAAGGGAGACAGCTGACTTATCGTCGATAAAGCAAAGCCTGATATCTGCGAATGTCGATATCCAGGAGAAAATCATGCTAGCCAACTGGGACGACATTACTGTGCGCAGCCGCCAGGTGGAGCTTGATATAACCGAGCAGGTCGATCCCATGCGCGATATTATTGCTGCGAGCGTTGCCAATGGCAAACTTGGTGTTGCAGATGCCACGGATTGCCTGGAAGCTATTCGTTGGCTGGATCGCGTCAGTCACCACATTGCCCGTATCAGTCTTCATCTTCAGCAGGCAATACTTGCAAGCGGGAAATAAACCTTGCCTGATCCGATAGCACTTAGACGTACACTGGGTCTGCCTCAGCTTGTACTTTACGGCCTGGGTACAACTATCGGTGCCGGTATATACGCTCTCGTTGGTGAAATGGCCGGTATATCCGGTTACTACGCTCCAGTCTCGTTCCTGGTTGCGTCAATCATGGCCGCACTGACAGCATTGTCTTTTGCCGAGCTCTCCGGACGATATCCACGTTGTGCTGGGGCAGCGCTGTATGTCAAGGAAGGCTTTTCCTCTGAACGTTTGTCAACCATTGTTGGCCTGCTGGTGATTGCAGCTGGCCTGGTATCTTCAGCGGCGATAATCAATGGCTTTACAGCCTATCTTGGTGAATTCATTGAGCTTGATCGAGTCACAGCAATCATTATCGTCAGTCTGGTAATCGGCGCAATTGCTGCCTGGGGAATAGCGGAATCTGTCACGATTGCCGCATTTGTAACATTGATAGAAATCGCAGGCCTGCTGCTGATTATTGCCGTCAGTTATAGCGGACTGACTGAATTACCTGACAGATGGCAGGAGCTGGTGCCCGCCGCGGATAGTGCAAGCTGGTATGGTATTTACGCGGGTTCATTGCTCGCTTTTTATGCCTTTATTGGTTTCGAGGACATGGTGGAAGTCGCCGAGGAAACCCGGCAGGTACGACGCAATCTTCCCATTGGCATCCTGCTTACCCTGGGTATAACAACATTGCTCTACATGGCGATCATGGTAACGGCGGTAATGGTTATGCCTCCCGAACAACTGGCCCAGACCCAGGTGCCTCTGGCGCGTTTGTATGAGCATTCAACCGGCGATGATGCCGTCATCATCAGTATTATTGGTCTTTTTGCACTGATCAATGGGGCCCTGATACAAATGATCATGGCATCACGGGTGCTTTATGGCATGAGTTGCCGCAAGCTGCTTCCAGCCATAATCAGCTTTGTAGACAAGCGCACGCAGACCCCCCTGGTTGCAACCGCATTGTCTACAGTTGCAATTCTGCTGCTTGCAGTAAGTGGAACGCTGGCGTCACTGGCAGAAGCGACATCGCTGATCATGTTGATCGTGTTTGCGCTGGTGAATCTATCTTTATTGCAGGTAAAGCGCAAACAACCGAAACCGGAAGGTTTGATTATATTTCCGCTGTATGTCCCCTTGCTTGGATTTCTTGTCAGTGCCGGCTTTGTGGTTTTGGAGCTTTTGAGCCTAATCAGCGCCTGAGTTATACAGCCAGTCTGCGATGATTTTGCCTGTCGCCGGATTCACCAGGTAGCCATATGAGCGATGACAATTCAGGCCATCTTCATTATGGAAGAAGTTGTATATACCTTCAGTATGGTCTTCGATCGATTCAATGATGTCAAGGTCCAGCATGGGCTGGAAATCATCGCGGAAATGCCGGTCGAGCGCGGTAATATCACCGACCGAGGCCACATTTATCCAGCGCCTGATTATGGTCGGGTACTTGCGTGTACCTTGCTCGTTATTTCCAACCAGTCTGTGCTGAACAAAGTTCATTCCTAAAGGACTGCCAATAGAGAGAAAATCAAGCTTGTCTTTTCGATGTTCGATGTGAGACAGCTCCCACAGTGCGTCGTAAGCAATAATAGAACCCATGCTATGGCCAATAACAAGCACATGCTCGTTATTGTCGAGCATGGGACGGATTACTTTCTTGAATTGTTCACGAATGTGATAGGCGATATTGTGGCTGTTTTTAAAATAACGACTGAGCTCGTTAACTGTTGCACAGGCGGGGCCGGAAAGAAAACGGATGATATAGGGAAAATGGTCGGCCATAGCATACAGCGTGCGGTCCAGTTTTCGATGCCATGAATGCGCATCCTTGATATCGTGTTGAGTTGGGCCATGTGTATTTATCAGCTCATCGATCCAGGGCAGGTCGCGATTACTGTCTTTTTCAGCCTCGTAATAAAGCTGATTCCAGGCGATCAGCCTGAACTGCTTCATACGCTTGTCGATATCTGCAGCGATATCCGGCTGTGCACGCCTCACACCTTCCGCCAGGGAGCGCCACAACATTTCACGGTGTTGTTTCGGGGGTGGTTTCGGGTTCTTGCCGGGTATAAATATTATATTTTTGTTTGGCATGATTTAATTCATAGCATTTGAGCGTGGCGGCTGTAATTTTATACAAAGTACCTGTTGCCGTTGTTGTAGACTTCGCAGCTGAAGAATACATAACAATATTAAGATAAATCCAGTGGAATAA
Organism: uncultured Thiotrichaceae bacterium; assembly: GCA_964600755.1. Classification (GTDB taxonomy): domain Bacteria; phylum Pseudomonadota; class Gammaproteobacteria; order SZUA-229; family SZUA-229; genus JABDQW01. The sequence continues at coordinate 9,146 of CAZRKQ010000050.1, read as the reverse complement.
CCCGATGAAGTCACATTTGCAGCAGCTGTTTCAGGATCGTAATGTCTGAAATCACATTCATAAAGGGCAAGGACCGTGATCTCGAATCATCCATCGAGAGCATGTTGAACAAACTGAAAGCGCTTGGTATCGAGATTGAAGAAGCTTCATGGTTGAATCCTGTGCCGAATGTCTACTCGGTTCATATCAGGGACAAGGAGTGTGGCCTGATGTTTACAAATGGCAAGGGCGCCAGCCACAAGGCCTGTCTTGCCAGTGCACTGGGTGAATATTTTGAACGCCTGAGCTGCAATTATTTTTTCGCAGATTTCTACCTCGGTGAAGAATTTTCCAATGATGACTTCGTACATTACCCGGACGAACGCTGGTTCCAGACTGATGCTGAGACGATGCCTGCCGGTCTGCTTGATGACGGCCTGTGGAACTACTATGACCCTGACAGGCAGCTGAAACCTGGTCAAATATTCGATACCAACTCGGGCACAGGTCAGCGTGGTATATGTGCGGTGCCTTACCAGCGGCAAAAAGACGGACACACAACCTGGTTCCCGGTGAATGTTATTGGCAACATCTACGTCAGCAACGGTATGTCCGCCGGTAATACTGCCAACGAGGCCCGCGTGCAGGCATTGTCCGAGGTTTTTGAGCGCTATGTAAAGAACAGAATCATCGCAGATGGAATCTGTCTGCCAGAAGTGCCGCTCGAGGTCATCAACCGGTTTCCAGGTATCGCTGCTTCAATCAGTGAATTACAGCAGCATGGTTACCATCTGCGTATTGCCGATGCTTCTTTAGGAGGCAAATTCCCGGTTATGAGCGTTACGCTGATTAACCCAAATAATGGCTCCGTGTTCGCATCATTCGGTGCCCACCCGTGTTTTGAAGTTGCGCTTGAGCGCACCGTCACCGAGCTGCTGCAGGGCAGGGGCCTGGACCAGCTGGATGGCTTTCAGCAACCAAGCTTCGACCTCGAAGAGGTAGCAGACCACCATAACCTGGAATCGCATTTTATCGACTCCAGCGGACTGATTTCATACGACTTTTTCAAACACTCAGCGGACTATGAATTTGCCGACTGGGAACATGATGCCAACACGCATGATGAATTTGAGTATTTATGCGGTGTCATTCATGACATGGGTTTCGATATTTATATCTCAGACTACCAGCACCTGGATGTGTATTCGTGCCGCATCATCGTACCGGGTATGTCAGATATTTACCCCGTCGATGACCTGGTCTGGAATAACAACAATGAAGGTGCTTTATTCAGAAAAGATGTTCTGTCTGTGAAAGAGCTTGATAGTGAACGCTGGCGCGATATCTTCAACCGGCTCGAAGCAGCAGGCTACAATGATTTTCAACGCGTTGCCGAGTTTATAGGCATAGCACCAGACCCTGGTACCGCCTGGGCGACCCTGAGAATAGGTGAGCTTAAAGCAATGCTGTGTCTGGCCATGCAGGATGAACAGGCCATCGATTGGGTCGACTGGTGTGTGCAAATCGATCAGCTTGGCGAGAAGCGATCAAACCAATATCGCTGTATCAATGCGCTACTGGACATAAAGCACGACGAAAATCGTAAATTCGAAGATTACAGTAATAGCCTGGTACTGATGTATGGCGAAGACAGTGTCATTAACGGTATTGAAATAGCCGAGGGCAGGGAAGTATTTCATGGCCTGCACAGTCCGGGATTGAGCCTGGAAGGTTTTGAGCTGCATAACAAGTTACTTGAAGGCTACAGGAAACTGCACAAGGCGAAACAGACGAACTGGGCATAAAGTTAATCTGTAATAGTCAGAATCTAATCCAGTTGAATTTGTACACTACGCTTCATCCAGGCTGACTACGTTTGTTATCACAAACATGTGATTTACCGCAGAGGCGCGGAGACGCGGAGTTCTTACTGGTTGTTGTAGTAGCGGATTTAACCTCGAATTGTAAATGTTCGCGGTTAAAACCGATCCTACGAACACCTGCAATAGCCTCTGCGTCTCCGCGCCTCTGCGGTGAAAGTTATTTTTAAAAATGAGTATCCTCGGATTATGTTTCGTTGCGGTTAAGCCGTTGACGAATAACGATTTTCCTGCTTATTGCTGGTACTTACACACCGTTTACACTGGTCAACCTGCGTGATGGCTGGGGCTGACACCTGTTTGTACTTGCAGGCAGTGCATGCCAGTTTTTCGCAGTATATCTCTACGTGATTCCAAACGGCACCGCAGCATATTACCCGCAAATCTGAAATCTACACCGCATCGTCTAATATCTGGATGAAAGCACTCATTCAGGGGAAGACATGCGCAACTTACTTATTCTGGTCATTATTGTCGCAGGCGGCTATCAGCTATATGCGCGATATCAGGAGCATGCCACTGCAGCCTATGATGAAAACGGCAATCCTCAGACATTATTGTTTACCTTCAATGGCTGTAAGCCTTGTGATGATGCAAGAACATTGCTGAAAAAAAGACACGTTGATTTTGAAGAGTTCAATGTGTCTGACGGAGATGAGCAGACTGAAAAAATGAAAGCTTATGGTGGAGGTAAGTATTTGCCGTATATGGTAACCGGTAACCGCAAACTTTCCGGATTTAGTAAACATGAAATGATAAGTGCTCTCGCCGAAGTTCATGGCCAGAAATTGCTGACCCGACAGGAGCAGAAAATCATGGCCAGGCATTTTGACTCAGCGGGTAAGCCGCGCGTTGTCATGTATGCAACACAAAGATGCGGCTACTGCATCAAGGCGCGAGAGTATTTTAACGACGAAGGAGTCGAATTCACTGAGTTCGATATAGACAAAAGTGCCTTTGCGAAACGCAATTTCAAGGCACTGGAAGCACCGGGAACGCCTTTAGTATATGTTGGCTACAGAAGAGTGGACGGATTTAACAAAAAGAAGCTGGACGAAGCTCTGGCAGCCTATTTGTAATCACGATTACAGCCCGTAGGTTGGATTAGCGAAGCGTACTAAATTCGGTAGGACCGAATTTGAACAGCCTTGCGCTGGCCCGAAGGGCAGAATACATGGATGTATTCTGTAATCCGACATTGTTCGTCTTTCACTATAATGTCGGGTTACGGCGAAAAACGCCTAACCCAACCTACATTCTATGATTTTTTGTCAGTACAGTCAGGATTGGCTGTATAGAAAAAGCTATAGATATTTACTCTCGCAGAGGCGCAGAGAACGCAAAGAAAGATGAATAAAACGATACTGTTTTTGCAAATAATACATGTCACCTCTGCGTTCCCTGCGCCTCTGCGAGAAAACAGGATGTTAAACCTCCAGCATCGGCTGGTTAATCGGCCAGGCGAAAACCTGCAGCAATTGTCAGATTAAGTTCAGGCTATTACAACTTATTGGCTATCATGATTACAGTTCGCGCAGCAGCAACGTACTTTCGTTTTCATACCTCTTTCTGTTAAATAGAACGGATAATCGCGATCCGCCACACTGGCGCCACAAAATTGCTGAACGCAAGCCTGCCAAAAGCAGCGCCCTGATACGACTGGCATTGTTTTCATTGCTCAAATGTACCTGTTCACCGCTGACGATGATACGCGGGCTCAGGTTACTGACGGTGTCTTTATACAGCTGTCCGATTTTCAGCATGGTGTTTTCGTGCATCAACGAGAAATAATCCAGGCCCGACTTGATGTTATCGAGTGTTTTTGCGATTTGATCCAGCATATCAGTGTTGGCTGACAGCTTTTTCTCAAGTGTCAGCATCGAAATAACATAACGCGTTATATCTACATCGCGCTCTCCCCTGGATGAGCCGATTTGCCTGTTCAGTTCGCGAATTCCGGCACCGACGCCAGCCACACCGCCGTAAACATCTTCTACGCTCTCGGCATCAAATTTGAACAGGGTTTCAAGGCTGGATTCGATTACAGCGCTGTTTGCCATACCAGTATTGGAAATTTGTTTAACCAGGGAAGCGGCCTGAAAAACACCGGCGAGGGCGATGGCTAAATCACGTTTGGAATGTTTCATCGGGGTATTTTGCCACAGAGGCACAGCGTACACATTGAATACGTAATATGCGTTGCAACAATGTAACCTCGATAAAATATGGCCACATATAATATATGCTTGAACATATATATGTGTTCGCGTATATTCCGCGCCATGCTCAACGAAACAGATACCTTGTTCAAGATGCTGGCGGACAGCACCCGTTTACGCTGCCTGATGTTGATGCAGGCCGAGGGTGAATTGTGTGTATGCGAACTCACACACGCACTTAACCTGTCCCAGCCCAAGATTTCACGCCACCTTGCGCATTTACGCGAAGCAGGCGTACTCATCGCAAGACGTGACGGGACCTGGATGAACTACCGTATTAACCCGGATCTACAGGCCTGGGCGCTAGAAGTCATGCAGGCCACGCTCGCTGGCGTGCGCAATAACGAGCCTTTTGTATCTGACAGGAATATGCTCGGTAGTATGGTTAAGCGGCCGCTACTGGCGTGCTGTTGATAAATGCGCCTTGTTATTCAGGCCGTGATGGCTTAACCCATGTTTTCAGGGCTTGATGCAGAACAAAACCAACATAGAGAGTAAAGAAACATTATGTCAGTACAATGTGAGACCACTGCGAAAAAATCAGCCAGCGCCGACATGGGGTTTTTCGAACGTTACCTGACGTTATGGGTCTTGTTGTGCATCATTGCTGGTATCGCACTGGGTCACTGGACGCCACAAACATTTCAAGGCATTGCACAGCTTGAAATCGCGCAAATCAACCTCCCGGTTGCCTTGCTGATCTGGCTGATGATTATTCCGATGCTGCTAAAAATAGACCTGAAAGCATTAAAAGATGTTGGTGAGCACTGGCGCGGTATTGGCGTTACCTTGTTTGTTAACTGGGGTGTAAAGCCGTTTTCGATGGCATTACTCGGCTGGCTCTTTATTGGCTACCTGTTTAGAGACTGGTTGCCGGAAGCCCAGATTGATAGTTATATTGCCGGCCTGATTCTTCTGGCTGCTGCACCCTGTACAGCGATGGTGTTTGTCTGGAGCAATCTGTCGCGCGGCGAACCGCATTTTACGCTTACGCAAGTCGCATTAAATGATGTCATCATGGTGTTTGCGTTTGCGCCAATTGTTGCACTGCTGCTGGGCATGTCTTCCATTGTCGTACCATGGGATACTTTACTCCTGTCTGTGTTGCTGTATATCGTAGTTCCCCTGGTTATTGCCAATATCTGGCGCCGCTTATTACTTAGAGGCAACAAAGGGCAGCAAAGGCTGGAGCGAACACTGAACACGCTTCATCCCTGGTCGCTGGCTGCATTGCTTGCCACACTGGTATTACTCTTCGGTTTCCAGGGCGAACAGATACTGAAACAGCCATTGATAATATTATTGCTTGCTGTGCCTATCCTGATACAGGTGCTGTTCAATTCCGGGCTTGCCTACTTGCTCAACCGTGCCGTGAAATCACCGCACTGTGTCGCCGGCCCGTCAGCCTTGATCGGCGCCAGTAATTTTTTCGAACTGGCGGTTGCGACTGCGATAGCCCTGTTTGGTTTCGAGTCGGGCGCAGCACTGGCCACGGTAGTTGGTGTCCTGATTGAGGTACCGGTGATGTTGTTTGCGGTGCGAGTCATCAACTCGAGCGTAGGCTGGTACGAGCAGCGTGAAGGCATTCAGAGCTACGACGAGTGTTGCCCGCCCGGCTGAGTATTTGCAGGCCGCTAGCAATGATCGCTTTCGGCAATATACGGAAGATAGAAGAAGACATTTTTCAACGCGAAGGCGCAAAGGCGCTGAGAACGCAAAGAAAGATAAGTTATTTTATGTCTATGGAATAAAAGCATTTGTTTTCTTTGCGGGCTTCGCGTCTTTGTGGCCTCTGCATTAAAGTGATATGTAAAACGCTCGCCGCGAGTCACTAGCGGGCATTCTAATTCTTGTATAACACGTCGAATAGAAACGAGGGCCTGCCGGGAATTGCAGGCCCTGGGTTTTAGACGTTAACAACGAGCTCCATATTTATGGGCTTATCGGTGTTGATAACGGATTCTGTGGATCAGACCCCGCCTGGTATTCATCCAGATTAGTGAAAGTATCAGTATCGGGGTCGCCGCCAGCATCAGGAGTATTCGGATCGAGTCCAGACAGCGATTCCCAGCTATTATGCATAGCGTCGTCGTCTGAATCAGCCAGGTCCAGCTTGGTGTGATCATCGATCTCTTTCCACAGCACATATCGTTCTATTTCATAGATCAAGTCGCCATCCCGGTCCAGTTCCATCAATACATGCCTTCCACTCTCAACTGTTAGCTGTATGCTTGAGTTGTTGCCGGTAAATATTAGTGGGCCGCCACTATCAGGATCTGTGTTCATGTATGAGCTGAAAGATAATGGAAATATTGTATCAACAGTTACACTGCCATGAATCGAATCATATACAGTTCCGCTATACCTTATACTCGCGCTGCTGTCATATGCATAAATATCATTAATGGTTAAAGCCATAACGTAATTTTCAAATTTATACATCTTGTTACTACCATCATCTTTAGCAACGAAATTCATTGTCATCGTTTCAATGAACTGGTTGCCGTATATAGAATCATCTATTGTCATGCTTCCGCTCATACTGCCACTAAAATCAGGGCTGCTCATCGTGAGAAGTGGGAAATCCATTGTCGCATTGAAACTGTAATAATCGATGTAGTTAACATACATACTTCCATCGCCGTTATAAGTGATGCCGTCAAGAACACAGTTGACATAACTGACTGCGATAGTGCCCGTTCCTGTGTAGTCATCTAAAGTGCCGTTCAGAGTAAAATAGCCTGAATCACAGTAAACGGTTTCATTGATAGTGAACGCCAAGGGAACGTTATAACCGCTGATTGCGTTACCGAAATAATTATCCATACTGTAATGAAATAAAGACGATAAACTCTCAGCTATTACTGCGACATTACCAGGCTGAGCTTGATCGACTGATGTTGAAACACCGGTTGGGATACCTGATGCGGTAGAACCACCGTATAGTACATTCACCACCAGGGTCGGTGTGTTGGCCAAAGTTATAACCGCTGGATCTGAATTGCCGGAATATGTCAATGGCTGTGTAATCACTGGCTGTGTAGCAGGGGTGCCGTCACCACCGCCACTGCTACACCCGGTTACGTTTAACAAAACAGTAAAGATAGAATATATGAAAAGTATATGGAAGTTTTTCATGGCCACCTCCTTTGGATAATTGTGTTTACATCAAACTCACTATTCCTTTTATATAAGAATAACAGCATATGCTTATTAACAATATGATATTCATCAATTTGATTAGTTTAAGACTGCCTTTAAGGGGTGGTATTGAGCAACAATAAAGAATATCTTTATTGATAATTATCAACTTCAGTGTTGGTTTTTAGAGTTATTTAGAACGCTGCACTGGTCATGAGTGTTTTTGATCCCATTAATTTACTCTCGGCATACTGATCATCTGCTATCGATCAGCTGAGACGACAGCCGTTAGCAAACATTGATATGATTAACCACTGTGTACTTTGTGTCCTCTGTGGCAAGGTATTCAAGTTTCATACATGGTTTCTATTATCCCACCGCCAAGACAGACCTCATCCTGGTAAAACACGATAGACTGACCTGGTGTAATTGCACGCTGTGGCTGTTTGAAATGAATGATGTGTCTATCTTCTGAAGGGTTTTCTATAGTGCATTGCTGGTCAGCCTGGCGGTAGCGTATCTTTGCAGTGCAGCTAGTTACTGCCGATTCACTGTCATTGATCCAGTGGATATGGCTGGTTTCAAGTGTGTTGTGATAAAGGCGAGGGTGGTCCTGTCCCTGGGCGACGATCAGGATGTTGTTTTCGAGGTCTTTGCCGACGACATACCAGGGCGTTTCGTCGGCATCGTGCAGGCCGCCAATACCCAGGCCTTTGCGCTGGCCCATGGTGTAATACATCAGGCCATTATGCTTGCCCAAAGTGGTACCTGATTCTGACTGAATAATTCCCGGTTTTGCCGGCAGGTAGCGTTGCAGAAATGTATCAAAGCGTCTTTCGCCGATAAAACAGATACCAGTGCTGTCTTTCTTGTCGTGTGTTGCCAGTTTATGCTGACGTGCAATCTCGCGTACTTCGCTTTTGGGCAGCTCACCCACGGGAAACAGGGCGTGCTCAAGCTGGCTCTCGTTCAGGGCATGCAGAAAATAACTCTGGTCCTTGTTGTCGTCCAGTCCTCGAAGCAGTTGTGTATGTCCAGCTACGACACGTGTACGCACATAATGGCCGGTAGCAATCTTGTCTGCGCCCAGGGTCATGGCGTGGTCGAGGAAAGCATGAAACTTGATTTCCTTGTTGCACAGGATATCGGGGTTAGGCGTGCGTCCGGCACTGTATTCATGCAGAAAGTGCTTGAAAACGCGGTCCCAGTATTCACTGGCGAAGTTGACGCTGTGCAGCGTGATACCGAGCCTGTCGCAGACGGCCTGGGCATCTGCCAGGTCTTCGGCTGCGGCACAATAGTCCGCGTCGTCATCTTCTTCCCAGTTCTTCATGAACAGGCCTTCGACCTTATAGCCCTGTTCGATCAGCAGCAATGCTGCAACGGAAGAGTCGACACCACCGGACATGCCGACCATGATTTTCTCTTTGTGCATATTATCTGGAGTTGCTGTCAGAGACCGATGTCGGATGCTATATGTTCGAGGATATCCAGGCTGTAGCGCCTGCCTTCGAGGAAATCATCAATGGTGCGTAATACCATCGGGCTGCGAAGTTTATGGTTGTTGTCCATCAGTTCATCACGGCTTAACCACAATACCTGTTCAATACCGTTATCGACTGTGTGGTTCTTGTTGTGCTCATAACAGCTGCCACAAAATGAAAAGCGTAAATAGGATTCACTATGTACAGGGTGACGCCACAATTGAATACCAACCAGCGCTTCCGGCTGGAATGTCCATGCGGTTTCTTCGAAGGTCTCGCGTATGACGGCTTCAATCAGGCTTTCGCCTGAATCCAGGTGACCAGCAGGCTGGTTGTAGACCATCTGCCCATCAACCATCTCTTCCACAATAAGGAACTTGCCATCGTTTTCAGCGATAGCAGCGACTGTGACATGCGGTTTCCAGATCATCATAGTGGTGGAT
>CAZRKQ010000049.1:0-1800 GCA_964600755.1 uncultured Thiotrichaceae bacterium | reverse complement strand
ATGAGCCGGGTTCAACGGGACATAGGTTGAACCGGTCCAGCAAGTGCCAATGATGCCGGCATAGACTTCAAGGCTGCGAGATCCCAGTACTCCGACACGTCCGGTTTTTCCTCCGGTTTCGTGCTGCAGCCAGGCGGCGATACGTTTGGCAAAGTTGGCAAGCTCGCCATAACTGATATCCCTGTCATCAACATTAAGGGCGATACGCTCAGGGTGTTTTTCCGCATGCTGCGAAAAGGGTTGTGCAAGATTAAATAGTGTATGAGACGGGTCCAATTGGTCAGACATCGTATTGTTAATTTGTATCGAAATATGAGCCAGATACAACCAATATTTGCATTGCTTACTGACGCATCATTTTAATACTAATTGTCTGATTGTATGTATCTTTTCTGTTTCAGCATGGGTAACTTATTCATTGCAATGAACGGGTCAAATTTAGATGCAAATTAACAGATGTTGGCCATACGCTCAGAATTGCCCATAAAACAGTGGGCATTTTCGACTTTTCAAGAAGAGCGCGTTTCGGGATAGGTTCGGATTTCAAATGAAGAAGAGGGCGGCATAGATTAAATCTTTAAAAATCTTCCACTTTGCGCTTCATAAATGATGAGCCCGACTAGGGTGTCGAGCTCAGGCTGATGATTTCCGGCGAAGGTCGCAGGTTCAAATCCTGCCCCGCTACCCAGTAGCCAGGGGCGACCCATGTAACCAGCATGCGTCGCCCATTTTGTTTTCTGCTTCATATATACTTCACAAGGCTCTATTATTATTCATTAAATCAGGATCAGCATTGCTTGTGTAATAGCGGGTCCATTCTATAGTTAACTTATTGATTTACAGATAGCTTCAGGGAATATATATGTGTGGAATTGTCGGCGCTGTTGCCGATCGAAATGTAACGCCAATCCTGCTTGAAGGATTGCGGCGGCTCGAATACCGAGGTTATGACTCGGCGGGTATTGCCGTGATCGATGGCAAGGCCTGTATCGACCGTGTGCGCCGCGTCGGCAAGGTTCAGTCGCTGTCCGATTCGCTGGATCAGTCCCCGATCAAGGGGCTCACCGGTGTTGCGCATACGCGCTGGGCGACGCACGGTGAACCCAATGAATCCAATGCACATCCGCATATCTGCGACGACTCGGTTGCAGTGGTACACAACGGCATTATTGAAAACCACGGTGAATTGCGTGAACAGCAGAAGGCAGAAGGTTTTCTGTTTACCTCTGATACCGATACCGAAGTCGCAGTGCATCAAATCGAGCATTACCTGCGCGTGAAAGGTGACCTGCTGGAAGCGGTGCGTCATGCCGTGACCGACTTTGAAGGCGCTTATGCGCTGGGCGTGGTTTCGGTGAAAGATCCGCATCGTATGATCGCAGCACGCAGCGGCAGTCCGCTGGTGATTGGCATCGGCCTGGGTGAGCACTTTATCGCTTCCGATGCATCGGCACTGTTGCCTGTTACACGTCGTTTTATTTATCTCGAAGAAGGTGATTTTGCCGATATCAGGCCGGACTCGCTGGTTATCTATGACAAGCAGGGCAACGTCGTCGATCGTCCGCTACGTGAATCCGATCTCAGCGCTGACGCCACCAGCAAGGGCGGTTACCGCCACTACATGCTGAAAGAGATACACGAACAGCCGGCCAGCCTGATCGAAGTGCTGGAGGGGCGTGTCATTGAAGGCAAAGTGCTTGATTCGGCTTTTGGCCCGGGTGCAGGCGAAATTCTGGACCAGGTCAAACAGGTGCAGATTATCGCCTGTGGCACCAGCTACCATGCCGGCATGGTAGCGCG
>CAZRKQ010000048.1:0-3222 GCA_964600755.1 uncultured Thiotrichaceae bacterium | reverse complement strand
AATCAGTGATCATGACCGATACTACCTGAGAAGAATTCAGGGCCAGCACCCTGGGGTGGCTGTACGAATGTTGGATCAGGTGCAGGTACGGGTGCAGGTACCGGAGGATTGTCCGCTTGCGTTGAATCAACGGTTTCAATTCGACCCACACCAAATTCGGTTTCAGTTACAGTGGGGAAGTCATCAAGATAGCGTCTCAGCATGTGAACCGGGTGCACGTACTTGAATGGTGCAATACGTTTAACCGGTGCTGCCGGGTTAGGTGGTACCACAGGTGGTACCAATGTTATCAAGCTGTTGTAATCGTCAGCATCAGCAAGCTCAAAGAACATGTGGTTTGCACCACCGCCGGTACGACACACGCGATCAACTGCGTCGCCGTGGGCGTAGCAGGATGCGAACACATATCGCTTGCTGCCATCCAGTGCGGCACCGCCGATGGTGGTTTCAACGATACGTCCACCAGAACTGCTGAAAGGACGATTATCGAGGTCGATCTTCTGCGTCGTGTTGGCCAGTCCCAGGTACCAGCCGCCACGCTGCAGGAACGGGTTGCGGTCGAACACTGCGCCAAGAATCTCATTCAGGCTTTTTTCAATCGCCTGGCCTGAGAAGTCGCCGACATTAACCGCCGGTCCGATCGGAAACCATGTGTACAAATCACGCAGCGTGATATCTGAGTCGGGTAATACGGCGTTACCAAAACGAAAGCCGTTACTCATCGACAGATCAACTCCCGTCCAGTCATTAACGTTACTGCCTGCAACAATACCGTCTGAGATAGAGAGAATTGCATCAGCCAGGAAGTTATTTAGCGTGTCTTCCAGTACGTGATGCCTCAGTAGCAAGGTATCAGCACCAGTGCGCCCGACAACTGTATCCAGGTCGTCTACCAGTTGATGACCCCGTTCCCCTTCTGCACCACAACCAGGTGTGCAGAATGCACCTGGCAAGAACGTGTGACGTTTAACCTCACCATCCTCACCCGCTATAAAATCCTCTTCGATCGAAGCGACCAGATCAAACATTTCCTTGTTTTCGAAAACTGATTCATCAACAGGTATAGCCTGCCAGTCAAAGTTGACGATCCTGTCGCCACCCATTTTCAAGTCAAGACGACCGACATACATATCACGGTTGGTTTCGACAACGATGGTTGCACCACGTGCAAGGCGGCTGACATCAGATCCACTTAATGGCAAACCCGGGTCAGTTCTGGTAACAGCATCTGCATCAGCTATCAGCGCGCCGGTAGTCACTTCATGCGTATGCGCTGAATACATCACATCAATATCCTTGAAGCTTTGTGCAATCTTGATGTTCTGTGACATGCCCAGCTCTGACTGTACAACAATCAGATCAGCGCCATCAGCTTTAACCATCTCGATAATTTCGGGCAATTCCTCAACGCCTTGAGTGAAACGAAGACCAATATTGAACACGTCGGCTTGCTGGGGCACGATGGATGCAGTAATACCGATAACAGCTATCTTGACGCCACTGCGTTCAACAATCCTGTAGGGTTCAAGTACGCGTGAACCTATCAGTGCTGCGGGTATCGGTGCCGCGTTATACAGGTTGACAGCTACTGAAGGAAAGTTGGCTTTGACAATGCTCTTGACCTCCGTGCAGTCGCTATTCGAGCAGTCTATGTAATCCGCCATCACCTGGATATTCGGTGGAAGATTCGGCTTGGGCCCAAAACTGGTAAAACGATTGCGGAACACGGCTGGGCCGTAGCCGAAATCCCAGTTACCGGGTGTAAACACATCGATATTGAACTTGTTCATCGCAACCATCATTGCATCGCCCACGGTGAACAGCGTCTCAGCACTGCCATGCGTCAGGTCGCCACAAGATAGCAGCACACTCTCGGGATTGTCCTCCCTTATGCCGTCCACCACGGTCTTAAGCCGTGCAAGCCCACCCGCAGCAGATGAATACCTCTCGGTCCCATCGGGATTTTTAAGCACAGCAGCGTGCGAAACCAGGGTGCCGTGCAAATCACCCATTTCGATTAGTGTGATGTTCTTGTTGCCAATTTCAGCAGTGGCGTATGAACATGTAGCTAAAATTGCCAGCGCCACGGGTATTCGCCATAACTTTTGGTTGAATAATGTACTCATCCCTATCCTCCAGAGTTTTGTCTCAATTCAGTGTTTTGGTGCCGAGTAGATATATAAGAAAAATCGGATACATCAACTATGAATTTTTCTACGGCAACAAACTAATAGACGTAACTGGAGGGATAATATTCATTAGTACCTTCAAACAGGTGCTAATCTTCGGAAATAAGGACAAGAGGCTCATGTCACCGACCTCTTTTATTGATTTATATTAGTGTTCACGCGAGCCGCAAGCGTGCGAGTGATGCACGAGCATTTCCGCCACTTATATCGGGAGTAATGTTCATCTCGAGTATCAAAACACCATCGAGATTGACAGTATAGTCTTCCAGTTCCCGGGTATTAGCGGCCGGGCTGAAGTTGTACTGTTGGCGGACTATTTCGCGGCTGGTATCCCTGTTATCAGGCGACCAGCACAGAGCGAACTCTTGCGTCCGTTCGTGTTTCGATTCTTCGAATAGCAACTGGATGCGTGTAATATTCTGCGGGTTATCAAACACCAGGCGGATTGTCTGTTTTCCTGGCTCGTTTGCGCGCCAGCCGGAAGCATTATTCTGTATCAGTGCTGATTCGATCGGATGTTCAGAATCCTCTGAGGTGATTTCGACCTGAGCGAGTTGTTCGAGGTCAAGCCAGTCACTAGATCGTTTGGACTGTTGTAATTGCTTACTCTCACCAGTAATAAGCTTGCGCATGCACTAGCCCCCCCTGCTAATCGAATATGTTTATTTCAGTAACGTAACATAAATGGATAGGGAAAAGGTGGCAGTCCCGCTGTTGCCACACATAATTGTTACCTACGCACTGGGGGTGGAGTGAAATAATTCCAGGACTGGTCAAAATTAAATCATTCTGACCCTGGGCTCTGTTCTGGTGTGGCATATTAATCGTGGTCTGCCCCGATTATTCCCTATTTAAATATTTGCCTGAAATTTAATCTATCTCAACTTTCAGCACACTCCCTATGCGTAAACTGGCTTTAGAGACATACATATTTCCTGTTATTACGAAAGGAGAGCAGCTATGGCTATCGCAGAAACCGTAAAAAACTATCTGACTCAGAAAGCAGTCGACTTTACACTGCCATCTCATCCGC
>CAZRKQ010000047.1:0-1762 GCA_964600755.1 uncultured Thiotrichaceae bacterium | reverse complement strand
GGACTTCAGCGTGTGCAGGTCGCCATCATCGAGGCGAATGTACTTGGGCTCGTTGAACAACAGCTGACTGTCGCGCATCTCCTGGCTGGGTGAGGTCACCTCTGCGAGTTTGGGAATGTGTTTCCCCCAAGGCTTCGTGGTGATAGGCGCCAGCAGCTCCATGTCTTTTTTCCCGTTGCGGAACTTGATGCGCCAGGCAATGACACCTTTCTCCTCATCACGGCGTACTCGTACGGAATGGCCCAGTGGGGCAAAATCCGCATAGCCGCGGTCATCAATCGCATGCATAGGACAAGCTTTTACGCAGGAGAAGCACTCCCAGCACATGCTCGGTTCGATGTTGTAAGCGCGCCGCGTGGTTGTGTCGATGTGCATGATATCGGACGGGCAGATATCAACGCAGTATCCGCAACCATCACAGCGGGTCATGTAGACAAAAGTTGGCATTTGATTTCTCCGTCTTTTGCGATCCAGTCAATGCGACCTAGTAGTGGTGGGGAACTTCACGCTTGATACCGGGCCCCATGTAGGGCGGGTTGTCGCCCATATACTCCGGGATATCCGGAAACTTTGCCTGTACGGCAGGATCCGTCAGCGTATAGTCATCGGGCAGATTCTCTCTCGAACCATCTGCCTTAGTAATACGCTTCTGATACGCTGCGGCAGGCTTGAAAAACATGTGTGCAAATTTCGAGAAGTACACGCCGACAAACAGAACGGTGCTGGAAAGAATAAACAGGCAAAAGGCTAATACAGACCATCCAGAAACACCAGCAGACTGCAGGAATGACCAGATAAGAGCAAAAGTACATGTCATTAGAAGTGAAACAACAAACAGGTCTGCACGATCTAATTTATACCATTTCTTGCCTTCTGAATTGACATCAACACGGATGGAGAACCAGAACCAGTAGCCGCCAAAACACAGCGATAGTGCACCAAGATGCCACAACAGGGGAATAATGTTAGGTGTTGGTGTAGCTGCTGTTGGATAGGCAAATATCATAATCGCTGTCGTAGCAATGAATAAGATAAATCCATACATGGTAAAAAGATGAGAGGTTCGACGTTTCTGGTTGGAGAACTCTGATGAAGTCAATACTTCGCTGGTAAGCGTTTGTATAGCAAGCGAAGCTTTTTCTCCACCGCTAACAGTGCGCTTTGCACTCTTTTCTGCTTTTTTAGCATTCTCAAAAAAGTACTGTGCACTCTTCTTGTGAAGCATGTCTAACACTGTTCCGCCAATAACAAAAAGGACCATGACGACTATATATGCTTGCATTACAGCTGCGGGTATGTACGCCGACATCTCAGCGAAAGGATTGATTGTAAACATTACTTCAATACTCCAGTAAATATTTGGTTGTTTAAAGCGTGAGAAAATTTTATAGGATAAAACCTTGTATTACTAATCAATTCTCCTGTAGGGTCCATAAATAGGATCTTGCCCGAAACGCCGGCAGGCCGCCACCGGCGCCGTGACGCTCATACAACGGTTCGGATCCGCCGCCACAAAATCGCCGGGAGCGATTTTGAACAGCCGCAGGCTGGCCCCAACGGGGTGAAGGGCAGGGAATGCCCGCAATCATTTGAATATTCACCTGCATTGCCTCTTTCTCGATGGGGTCTATTGTGCCACCGACCAGGGGCCGGTGTTCCATCCCGTGCGGGCGCCCACCGACGAACAACTGCACACGCTGCTCCATCAGATCATCAAGCGCATCATGCAGTTACTGACACGCCAAGGCTATCTCATTGAAGA
>CAZRKQ010000046.1:0-7698 GCA_964600755.1 uncultured Thiotrichaceae bacterium | reverse complement strand
TTATGGTGAATTTACACTGTCACCGGCGCGCTTGCTGCAACGTTCCGATATGCCCAACGTAATTGCACCGGCGTGGAAACCGGACGGGCATCGGCAGACGATATAGATATGTGAAATTTTTGAATGTCCGCTGTCGACCCCGTTCCAGGCATATACATATTATTTAACGCAGAGGCGCTAAGGCGCTAAGAACGCAAAGAAAAATAAATAACCAATGTGATTTCACAGTTTTAAAGGCCAATATATTTCTCTGCGGCCTTTGCGCCTTAGCGCCTCTGCGTTGAAAAAGATCTTTTTCTATCTTCCGCTTCTGGTCGCAAGCTAGCCTGTTGGTGGGTTTTGATTAATTTGCTGATCTGAGGGTCGGCTGACGACCCAAAGCAGACATAAGAATTGTGTAGCCTTTATTTAGATTTATAATGTCTGACTTTAATGGCGGTCTCAATCCTTACTATTGATGCTTTTAATATACTTGGTTGACTCAAGTCAATATGTTCTATGGTTATCAGGCTTAATCTGACAACTATTAGCGGTAATATAAAGAAATTTGCAATTTGGAGTCTCAAATGAAAACCATCACTTCGATAGTCTGTCTAGCATTGATTGCACCTTTGTTCTCCGGCGTCACATTGGCTAGAGATCGAGAAGAAACGATTGAACGGGGGAAAACCGCGTACTTAATCTTTTGTTCAAACTGCCATGGTCAGGATGCCACTGGTAATGGTCCGGTAGCTCAACTGTTGACGATACCCTCTACTAACCTCACCCTTCTCAAACGGGAAGGAATGGAGGAATTTCCTTTTAACGAGGTTTATTCTGCCATTGATGGTCGCAAAGACATCAAATCTCATGGCTATAAGCAAATGCCGATTTGGGGTGTCGCCTTTGGTAGAAAGAGAGCTCCTTTAATCAATGAAATAACCCTTTATTTGGAAACCCT
This sequence comes from uncultured Thiotrichaceae bacterium, assembly GCA_964600755.1. GTDB lineage: Bacteria > Pseudomonadota > Gammaproteobacteria > SZUA-229 > SZUA-229 > JABDQW01. Next base: position 6,758 of record CAZRKQ010000046.1, on the reverse strand, counting down.
ACAAAAGAATCCCTAAAAAGATTTCTCTAACAAGCTTAGTGGTCTGAAGAGAAATAGAGTCCATGAAGCCAAGATGCACGGTTCTACCATGAATGTCCGCTGTTGGCCGGAAGGCGACTGTTGATGAAGTTTCGATCAAAATCACAGCCTGAGGCTCCGCTGCCGACCCATTTCAGAAGCATACATATTTCTTAACGCAAAGAGCGCTAAGGCGCTAAGAACGCAAAGAAAAATAAATAACCAATGTGATTTCATAGTTTTAAAGGCCAATATATTTCTCTGCGGCCTTTGCGCCTCTGCGTTGAAAAAGATCTTTTTCTATCTTCCGCTTCTGACCGTTCTCGGAAGCCAGGCTAAGTATCTTGTAGGTCTGCTTTAGGGTGTCGGCTCAGGTCTGAACTACTATGTTTTATTTTATAACTCAATAACCGATTTGCGTTCCTTGCGTGTTTCTTGGCTAAAATGCTGTTTGACTGGGTCTGGGCTAATCCGTGTTATTAGTTACTATTCACTGTTAACTATTAACTATATAAACATCGTATCTTGTTTTCTTGCTGCTGATACTCGTGCCGGGTTTGATTCCGCCTACTGGTTCTGCATGAATCGGTCGTTTTACCACTACACGTTTACCAGCGTGTTCAACCGCGGTTTTTAGCAAAAGCCCGGCATTTTCATCTTTGCCTAAAAGATGCTGCAAAATCTGCATGTCCTTCTTTACCAGGGCCGATTTTTTTCTTTCAGGGTACATCGGGTCGATATAGATCACATCAGGCCTGTTTTCCTTGTTCATGTGCTCCATATACGGAATAGAATCGGCATAAACCAGGTTCATGAAGTTATTCAGCACTTCTGCGCTGGCTTCGTTGGCGAGGCCGCGCCGTATTCCATCCTCAACCAGTGTGTACAGCACGGCTGACTGTTCCACTAGTGTAACTTTGCAGCCCAGGCTGGCGAGTATATAAGCATCCCTGGCAAGGCCGGCGGTGATATCGAGGACACTGGGTGTGTTGCCATGCTTGAGACCGATGGCTTTGGCAATGGCCTGGCCTCGGCCTCCGCCGAACTGTTGACGATGAGCAAGCGCGCCCTCAACAAAGTCGACATGAATGCCAGTGTTAAGTTCGGTGTCAAATAACTCCACGATATCGTCATCAAAACAAAGCTGTAAATCGAAATCACTACTCTTTTTGTCGAGTAAAGGCAGGCCGGTTTGTCTGGCCAGCGTATCTGCCTGGCTTTTTCTGGAGGAGTTTGAACAAACGATAGCGATAGATGAGGTGTTCATGCAGTAGATTTTGAAAGCACTGTGGCTATGTGACAAAAGTAATCTGCTGATATGATACCGCACATGACAGGGTATATTGACATAGGCGTGAACCTGACGGGCAGTTCATTCAACAATGACCTTGATGACGTTATACAACGTGCACTGGATGTTGGCGTCACTAAAATGATAGTCACGGGTACGGATATACATCACAGCCAGGCGGCACTGGAATTGAATCACCGGTATCCGGATACATTGTTTTCAACTGCCGGGGTGCATCCGCATCACGCCAGTGAGTTTGACGAAAACACGATTCCAGTGCTGCGGGAGCTTTGTGCTAACGAATCCGTTGTCGCTGTAGGTGAGTGTGGACTGGACTATAACAGGAATTATTCAAAACCCGGTGAGCAGCGTTCGGCATTTGAGGCGCAACTGCAATTGGCCTGTGAGCTCAAGCTGCCGGTTTTTCTACATCAGCGCGATGCACATGACGATTTCGTCAGCATGGTTGATGAGTACAGGGAAGGCCTAGCAGGTGCTGTCGCGCATTGTTTTACCGGCTCGGTGGATGAGGCCCTGGAGTACGTCGCAATGGAAATGTATATTGGTATCACCGGGTGGATATGCGATGAACGACGTGGCAGTGATTTGCGGCGGGCCGTGAGAGACATTCCGCTGGAAAAAATAATGCTGGAATCAGACGCGCCTTATTTACTGCCACGTGACCTTGGGCATGAGCCTGTACAAAAACGCCGAAACGAGCCCTGTTACCTGCCGCATATCTGTGATGCAACAGCAAAATATATCGGTGTGGAACACCAGCACCTGGCGCAGTTGTCGCTGGAAAATAGCAGACGATTTTTTTCAATTTAAACAGATATCTACAATGAAGCTGCTATAGTGAAATGAGAGTAAAGGGTACGAAAAAAAACAATAAAAAACGAGGAGGGAATCGTGTCATATCAAGCTCTTACACAACCAGCGGGTATTGGCCGCGTACTGGATAGCGGTTTTAAGTTATTTGTAGCAAGCCTGAAACCGGTACTGCTGCTGTTAATTTTTACCGCGATCATAAATATCATCATGCAATACGCCATGTTTCAGACAATGGTGCCTGCGCAACAATTCACCACGCAAGAGGAAATGGCGCAATACATGGCGGGCATCCTGCCGCAGCTTCTGGGGGTTTCCATCATTATATGGATAATCAGCATTATTCTTTACAACGCAATCCTGTCACGCGTGGGCGAAGTTGCCAAAGGCGGGGACGGCGTTTTGTACGATTCGCTGATTGTGGGTATCAGGAAAACACTACCGGTGTTTATCGCGGCTATTCTGTACACGCTGGCGATTTCGGTCGGATTCATGCTGCTGGTTATACCCGGGCTCATTTTGATGATTACCTTGTTATTTTTCCAGGTGCTGATCGTTGTCGATGATGAAGGCATTATCGCTTCGCTAAAACTTAGTCATAACCTGGTGTGGGGCAATTACTGGCGAACAACCGCGGTGATCCTGGTCCCGTTTTTTATCATTTATGCATTAATTATGGTGGTAGCATTTGCGGCAGGATTTTTTGGGGCAATCACTGCGCCTGAAGTGGTAGACGGACAGATGAACATAACTTTTGGTGTATTCGATATGCTTATGGCGGTCGTGTCAGTCATGATGGTGCCGTTACTGGATTCAATATTTGTAGCACATGTTAATGATCTCAAACTGCGCAAGTCGGGCAGTGATCTTGAGCAGCGTATGGGCGACTGATGCGCAATGCACTGTTCCTGCTGATGCTGTTATATGCAGGCGTTGGCAACGCAAGTGATGAACTGATGGAAACAAGCCCCTGTCCGGGGCTTGTTTCATCGTACGACGTAGAAACCTTTGAGCACCTGCTGGTTATTACCGACGCCGATTTTGCCAGTATCGAGGATTGTGAGCAGCTTGGCGGATTCTACTTTAATCGGTCCCGGTTTCCGAATTACTCAGTGAATTACTCGCGGCTGGCCGCCATTGTCGATGAAATATGGCAGCCGGTAAATGAAGAGGCGCCTTTTCTGCTGATGGAAGCAATCCTTTCGTGGATGAAAAGGCTTGGCTTTGAAGAGCATGCCGAGTCAGTCAGAAACTTTATAAATGAATATATGCCTGCAGATGAAAGCATTCAGCTTTTTTTCACTATCGTTATCTGGTTTATAGTGATTGGCACGCTCGCTGTTGTTCTGTACGAATTTTACCGCGCAGGCATGCTGCAGTTCCCACGATTGCGGCGTCACCAGGATGATGGCGAAATGACTGAGAACAAGCCCGCCTGGAAATGGGAGGCGATACTGGCGCTGCCTTTGCGTGAACAGATAAGCGTCTTACTGCAATACAGCATAGAGCATCTTGTCGCTAAAGATCTGCTGCCTTCTTCGAACAGTTACACCAACCGTGAGCTGATTTCATATCTTGAGAGATCTGGTTCGGACAAGGCGAGCTTGTTGCGTGAGCAAATTGATATGACGGAACCGGTTGTATATGGTGATGAACGTGTTACAGAAGAGCAGGTTATTGCCTGTCGCGTCAAAACCAGGGGCTTGAGCGATGCGTGATACCTTGATAACCCTGGCGGGCGCATTGCTGTCTTTCTTTTTACTGGTAAGCCTGATGTCGCCACAGACTGAGCAGCAGTATGTTTCACGACCAACCACGGAAGACGCAGGCAAACATGGTCTGAAGGCATTACATGCCTGGCTGCTTGAAAACAACATCAATACTCATAGCCTGCGTAAACCCGTCACTCGCATAGACCAGGAAGCACTACCAGCGGCTGGAAACCTGATGATTGTGAGTCTGCCGCTTGCCAGAGAAGCGCTGGATACGGAATGGCTGGCTTTGAATGAGTGGATCAGTAACGGTAATACCGTCATTGTTCTGGCCAGCCTGTATCATATGCCTCAGTGGAGTAATACGTATGAATGGGTCAGGGAAAATGATATTAAAGATTCAATCGCCAAACTGACCGCTGAAGAATTCACTCTCCAGCGTGATGCCATCGAAGAAGAAGAGTCTGAATTCAGTCTGACTGATGTACAGGAATCTATCCAGGCATTCAAGCCTTCTCCTTATCGATTATATCCTGCTGTTGAACATTCGCTGTTTAGCGAAGTGTACGAACTGGAGAGTTTGCATACACCAGGCATGTATCGATATAAAGATGAAAGCGATGACGTGCAGGCATCTTACTGGTCAATCGATAGCGAATCAGCACGTCTGGCTTTACGAATTATCTATGGTGATACGCAAGAGCAAACAGCCATGTGGTTATTACCGCTTGGAAAAGGCTGGCTTTATCTCAGTGCATTTCCTGACCTGGTCAGTAATAGCGTACTAAAGCAAGAGGATAATGCGCGCTGGTTTGCAAACCTGTTGTCACATACTGTTGCTGATGGCGGCTATGTTGTTTTTAATGATTACCATTTTGGGCTGTCGGATCTGTACGACCCGGAAGCTTTTTTTGCAGATGACCGTCTGCATAACACTCTGTTGTTTATTGGCGCATTCTGGTTGGTGTATGCCCTGGGTAGAAGTCCACGGCTTGCACCTGTGAGAAAGCGAACTACCAAACCGGCAACCAGGGATTTTATCGAAGCAATGGCTGGTTTTTTTACACGCAGAATCAGGTCGCGCACCATTGCACATGAACTGGCTACGCGCCTGCTGGATGATATCAGTACCCATACGCAGCTCAAAAGTAATTCCCTGTGGAACTGGTTGCATGACCATCCGGATGTTTCCGAGCACGATATACATAGATTACAGCGGGCAAGCGGGCAGGCCCCGGGAAGAACAAAATTAATACAACTCACTCGATCCATTAATCGAATCCAAAAGGTTTTGACATGACGACAGCCGTTGAACAACTTGAACAGGAATTGCAGCAGCAGCTTGGTAATGTGCTGTTTGGTATGCAGCAAACTATCCACGGATTATGCGTGGCGCTGGTCGCACAGGGGCATGTATTGCTTGAAGGCCCGCCGGGGCAGGGCAAAACCCTGCTGGCAAAATCACTTGCCGAGATTCTCAAGGGTGAATTCAAACGTATTCAGTGCACAGCCGATATGATGCCGTCTGATTTGACGGGTATTCATGTGTTTGATAAACAGAGCAATAACTTCAAGTTGCTGCCGGGGCCGCTTTTCGCCGATGTTGTGCTGGTCGATGAAATTAACCGTACCGGACCGAAAACGCAGTCTTCGTTGCTGCAGGCCATGGAGGAGGGCGTAATCACGCTGGATCGTCAAACATACGAGCTGCCAAAAGACTTTTTTCTACTGGCATCTCAAAACCCGTTCGACTTTGAAGGTGTTTATCCACTGCCGGAGTCACAGCTCGACCGGTTTTTGCTCAGGCTGCAAATCGGATACCCGGATGTAGATACCGAGATGGAAGTTTTACGGCATTACGATATGCCTGGCGGCGGACATCTTGATCATCATGCAAAGCTGAATGCCATATCGGAAGGTTTGCTTTCCAGCGCCCGTCAACAAGTTACCGCTGTGCATGTATCTGAAGGCCTGTATCGGTATGTCGCAGACATTGCAAAAGCCAGCAGGAGTGAGCCCCGGCTAAGTCTCGGGTTATCAACTCGTGGTGCCCTGGCCTTGATGCGTTGTGCACGTGTCCAGGCTGCATGCGAGGGGCGGGATTATGTTGTGCCTGATGATGTTAAAGGGATTGCACCGGACATTACCGCGCACCGCCTGGTACTGACACCGGAAGCGTCACTGGAAGGTATCGATTGTGTACAGGTGTATAACGATATTGCGGCAAGAGTTCCAACGCCGAGGGATTAGCTGGTGATAACTATCTCGGACCGCGGTTACTGGATCATCGGCCTTATCGTTATTATCGGTATTGTCGGACAGTGGCTGGGAGGGCCGTGGTCGGCAGTGGCATCACAACTCTGGGCTTTACCGGCAGCACTGCTTGTAGCGGCTGTATTTGCCGAACGTGCTGCCTTGCCCGCATTGAAATTACACATTACCCGTGATGTGCCGCATCAAGCTCACCTCGGTGAAAAATTTGTTATCAACCTGTATATTGCCAATAATGGACAGCGCACTATATCTATTGAATGCCAGCCATCTCACCCCGAATGTTTCTCGGCAGACTCAACACTGACTCGCTACCAGGTGTTGCCGGGAAAAACAGTCACTGACCACTACGAATTACTGCCATTAGAACTTGGAAAAACCAGGCCAGGTGATTTGCATACCAGGATACTTGGATTTATCGGACTGGTGTGGTGGTATCGTCGCATCGAGGATGATGCTGTAATGCAAGTGGTGCCGCGAAGTATGAGCAGCATTTCACGAGGTATGGGAGAAAGACTTACCGGGGCAAGCTACTCGCGTAAGCCGATACAGGGCGGCATGGAGTTCCTGGTGCATCGACAATACCAGCAAGGTGATCCGCTGCAGAGTGTTGACTGGAAAGCGACTGCGCGCAG
>CAZRKQ010000045.1:0-10289 GCA_964600755.1 uncultured Thiotrichaceae bacterium | reverse complement strand
GGCGCCTTTCTCATAGGAATGCTGCTCTCGGCCTCGGATTATCGCTATCAGATCGAGACGACCATAGCGCCTTTCAAGGATACTTTGATGGGCCTGTTCTTCATCGCCGTGGGGATGTCGATAGATGTCGGCGCCCTGCTGAGTGACGGGTCAACACTGATTACCCACGTTCCGGCATTATTGTTCCTCAAGGTTGTGGTACTCATCGGTCTCATCCTGGCATTCGGCATCGGACGTCAGGCTGCCATTCGTTCAGGTTTTCTTATGTCGCAATTCGGTGAGTTTGCTTTTGTGCTTTTCGGTGCCGCTGCCGTTGCTGGTGTACTGAGTACTCACCAACTGACCCTGGGTATGCTTGCGGTTGCACTCAGTATGATTCTGACCCCGCTGATGGTGAAGGTCGGCGGTGCACTGGCTGTTCGGCTTGGGGCTGTTTCGGAGGTTGAAGAAGCTGAGCCTGCTGCTGATCTGGATCGCCATGTGGTTGTCATCGGCTATGAAGAAGGTGAACAGCTTATCTGTCTTATGCTAGAGCGGGCGAACGTCCCCTATGTGGCATTCGACAGTAATATCAGCCGTGTCCGGGTGGGTAAGCAATCGGGTCGCAATGTCCACTTCGGTGACATAAACAGTCCGGTTACACAACAGGCTGCGGGACTCGGCAGAGCTGATGCCGCGTACGTCACTCTCAGGGATATGGGGCAGGCTAAAGCCGTGGCAGTCACCCTGCAGCAACTCTATCCCCTGCTTGATGTCTTTGTGCGTGTGCGCACGCTGAATGACCAGGATGAGCTTGTGGCCAGGGGCATTAAAGCCGGCACCTCATATATTGAGAGCACGCTGGTACGAGGGAGTATGCTACTCAAGGGTATTGGCATGCCGGAAGCCGACGTTCAGGAACTTATCAAAGACTTCCAGCGGGATGATTACGACCTGATTCGTTCCGCCTACGCCAAACCCAAAAGAGAACAGTAGTGCTATTTACTCCATAAGCAGATGAAGCTGAATATCAGCCGTGTTTGCTATGCACAATACAATAAAGGTGACGAAGAGATTAACTATCGGCCAGTATTTCGCATTGGTTGAAAATAATCCCGCTGAACCTTTTCTAGAGAATTAAGGAGCAATATGCATGTTGGACACATTTTTCTATGGTTTGCTTGCCAGTTCATCGTTGGTTATAGGCGGCTTGATCGGCATATGGTTTCCTATCGGTAAACGCACGCTCGGTGTCGTAATGGCCTTCGGTGCTGGCGTCCTGATCTCGGCTGTTTCGTATGAATTAATCCTTGATGCCGTCAGGCTTGCCTATAAAACCGGTGCTACGGGAATAGGGATATTTGCAGGCGCTTTAACATTTTATTTTGCTGATATGTGGATCAGTAAAATTGGCGCTAGCGATCGTAAGGCTATATCAGGATCACTACAATCAAGACTGGTTATCCCCATCGTACTGGCAATCGTGCTTGATGGTATACCCGAAACGGCAGTAATTGGCTTGAGCGTGCTGAAAGATGGCAGTGTCAGTATTGCCATATTGTTAGCTGTGTTTATTTCCAACTTGCCAGAAGCGGTGGCGAGTACTACGGGGATGAAGTCCGGTGGCTGGGGCACAAAGAAGATATTGCTGCTCTGGCTCGTCATTGGCTTGATCTGCGCCACTGCCGCACCCATTGGTTATGTACTTGTTGGTAACGCGTCCCCATTCTGGGTGGCTCTGATCGAAGCGTTTGCCGCCGGAGCCATTCTGGTGATGCTCGCTAATACCATGATGCCTGAGGCATATGAGCACGGCGGCAAACTGGCCGGGATTTTTACCGTGCTGGGATTCGTGGTTTCAACGTTTGTTGTTTTAATCGAGAGCGCTCAATAAAGAGGATGAACGGTAAAGGGGTGCTTCAGTCTGACTCCTTTTATGACGTCGCGCTAGTTCAAACAAGACCTGTTGTGATTCTGGATTTGTGGGTGTCCGGTCTACCTTGATCTGGGCCACACGTTTGTAACCTGTGTGTGGTGGGTCTGACCCCGTGGTCCCTGCATTGCAGGGCGCCTTTTTTTGAGAATCGCTAACGGAGCTGAGCTATATGCTGTGATGCCGGCAATACTGCATGGCTGTTGTTCCTGTCTGAATGATAGTAATCTTGCTGCAGCAGAAGTAACATGAACACGACTGGCCGGACAGTATGATCTCAACACAAACTTTAAAAGTCATGACATCGGCACTATTTAGCTCGTCTTTTAGTAGCGTTTACGCGTTTCCAAAAAAATGCGCTTTTCTATTAGTAACAATTCTTGTTGCCACGATCATTCCCGTACACGCAGAAGAGGTTGTACCGGATAAATTCAAGATTGCCTTCGGTGGTTACACGCTGGTTCGTTACGACTCATCATTTTCATTAACTGAGCCGAATCTTGGTGCGGGGATATCGATTGATCCTGAAGCAACACTGGGCCTGGAAAGCGATCAGACCGTGCTGCGCCTGACGGGTCATTATCGATTTGGCAAAAAACATGCACTTACTTATTCCTGGTACAGTATTAACTCGCAGGGCAACAAGTCGATTGAAGAGGAAATTGAATGGCTTGATGAAAATGGTGATCTCATAACAATTCCGGCAGGGGCGAGAGTCGACACTAATCTCGACTTTGATCTCTTTAAAGTCGGTTACCTCTGGTCCTTTTCTCATACCGATAAAGCTGAGCTGGGTGTTGGTGCAGGCCTTCACATAACGCGTATCGCTGTCGGTCTGACTGCAGACACCACAAGTACCGGTGTCGATGCCAGGGATGTATCAACCACCTTGCCGCTACCCGTATTCTTTGCTGGCTTCACTTACCAGGTAACACCTGAATTCAACTGGTTTCTTAAAGCCGAATTATTCACCCTTGAATTTGATGATTGGGAAGGTACCTATACTGATAGTTCGCTGGGGATGGAATACCGCGCATTTAAACATGTTGGCCTGGGGGTTGCGTTTAACAGTGACGCCTTGAGGCTAACCGAAGACGCCAGTGATTATAAATTCACCTTTGATATCGGGATCACTGGTCTCATGATATATGCAGCGGCCTATTACTGACAGGTCAGGTTTGCAGAATCGGAGTGTTTGTAACGGTCGTGTCCAGGCTGGTGTGTGATAAATTCGTGCAAGAAAGCTTTTAATAAACACAAGAAGCATTTAAATCATGCGGATACTCAAGAACCAGGCTGAGGAAAATCCTGATAGCGAACAGATATAGCATAACAAGCAGGTACCTTGATAATCATGGAATATGCAGTTCGTTTCTATATTGTTCAGGAGTAATATCTGCGATTTTGCGAAAGGCGCGAGGACTGGAATAGCCTCCTTATTGAAATAAATCTATAGTGTATAAGACTGGTATTATGAAAAATTTGTGGTTTGCCGGAGTCATCGCACTAACACCGGCCTTCATACCTTACGCTCTGGCAATCGAGCAAAATGAAGCGTCCGCGAATGACACCGGGATCGGCCAGCAGATCAGTGATAGTCAGGAGAGCAGGCAGGGCAGCGGCCACAATAGCGAAATCCCATTAACCGCTGGTTATGATAAAAGCGGGGGTAATGGATTTTTTATTCGTAGTGAGGACTCACAATTTCGTCTTAACATCGGCGCCTATACCCAGGCCCGTTACGAAATAAACTGGCGAGAAGCACCTGTCGGTGAAGATGACGTAACAAAAGGCTTCTCTTTTAATCGCACAAAACTCTTTTTTCAGGGGGGGTTTACCCCCCTGTTCAACTATCACTTCCGCTTCAGTCTCGACGATGAAGGCAACACCGATATAATGATCGCATTTTTACAGTACAACATCAGCAACAAGTGGAATTTGCGTGTCGGCAGACAGTACTTTGCAACAACACGCGAGGACTGGATGTGGGGCGATGATATTATGACCACCGAATTTTCAGCCCACGATACTACCTTCGCTCTCGGTGCGGCTAACGGACTCCAGGCGATCTACCAGGCCGGGCAGCAACGTTTCTGGTTTGGGTTGAGCGATGGATCTGCCGCTGCACAAGCAGCTGCCAGCGAAGAACAATCGGATCTTGCCCTGAATGGTCGCTGGGAGTACCAGCTAAGCGGTAGCGACTGGTCAGTATGGGACGACATCATTGGCCGTAAAGGCCGTTCACAAGCTGTGCTGCTGGGGCTTGGTGGCGCATACCAATTAGAAAAAGATACATCCGTCCTCGACCGGGTAGCACAGCTGAACGCAGATATCAGCTTCAATGGCGACGGTTACCAGGCCATACTTGCAGCTTCCTGGACTCGGCATGAGCCCAGGGGCGGAGACGCCTACAGTAACTACGGTATATTTGCCCAGGGTGGCTACTTCTTTACTGCCCACACGCAGACATACGCGCAATACAATCTGATTTCTCCCGGCGACCAGCCAGGGGATCTCGAAACCTTCCACTCCATTAGTGCGGGCGTGAACTATTTCCCTTTTATCTGGGCTAACCGCTGGAAGTTCTCGACAGAAATTGCGCACATGTTCGACACCCTCAATAAAACCATCGTCGCACCTTCAACAAGCCTCGGCTGGCTGGAGAGTGATGAACCCGGGCAGACTTACTTAAGACTTCAGGCACAGTTCGGTTTTTAAAGTAAAGGCCAGCGATCGATCCGCAGCAAGATCAAATCTGGATCCTGTATTTGCGCATGCGCGTATGCGCTTATAAATTCAGCAGGGCATACGCAACAGGCGTTACTATAAACTGTATGCATCACTACTGGATGGTTCTGACAGTCACCTCGAAGCTTATGTGAGAAATACATCGTTGCAGGAAATTACCAGGCCCGGGTATTGCCGCATGAAGCGGTGAAAGAAATACTTGATCAATAACCAAAAACCTGACTAGAGTGAAAACAGGCGCCCTGCATAGCAGGGCGCCTTTCTTTTTGGCGTGTCTGGTATCTACCGGGTAACAGGGTTATGATTTGGCGGGACGAAGTCCTATAGTATTCATGGCTGCAACAAGCCAGGGTGGTGTAATACTTAAGCAGACAACACTATTCTCAACAAATGGAGAAAATAACATGTCAGAAGAAATTCAAAATATAAATTCTCCCTTCCTGGAGGAGATCAAGAAGAATTCTGGGCTAACCATTGCGATGGGTGTGATCGTGTTGCTAATGGGCTTACTGGCTATGGGTTCGCCCTTCATTGCGGGTCTTTCTATTGCAATGGTGGTTGGTATTTTATTTATCATCGGTGGTATCGGCCAGCTGGCATTCGCCTTTCAGGCCAGCAGGCGAATACTCAATATTATCCTTGGTGTTCTGACCGTGGTCGTAGGTGTCTACATGGTGATGAATCCGGCTGCCGCACTGACATCGCTGACGGTTTTTCTGGCGGCCTACCTGATCGTGTCCGGAATCTTTGAAGCCTTGATGGCTTTTCAGATCAAGCCTGCCAACGGTTGGGGCTGGGAACTGTTCAGTGGCATCATTTCTATATTGCTTGGCGCCATGATCTGGAACCAGTTCCCACTCTCGGGTGCCTGGGCCATAGGTGTTCTGCTTGGCATTAAATTGTTTTTCAGCGGCTGGACCTTACTCATGTTTGGCCTCGCAGCAAAAGGTATGGCAAAAGAAGCTGCCGGTGCTGTCTGATTCTGGATACAACAGCGAAAAATAATTCCGAAATTAAATCTGTGGGAAAAAACCGGGTAAGAGAGCAATTGTTCTCTGACCCGATTAACTCTCGCAAAAGGATAATACACACAAGCACGCTAAAAACATGCCGCAAGCTGCTGTCGTGGCGCGAATGGACGATTCAACAAATGTTCAATGTGATAATCTTCGAGTATCTATAAATACGTTTTTTATTGCTGGAGAAGCCATGCACTATCTGCGCATCCTACAACTGGTCATCATTGCTGTATTCCTCAACGCCTGCGCCAGTATTCCCGGACAGCAATGTCCAGCCGGTACGCAGAAGCTGCCGGACTGCCCCCCGGCAGAGGCCGTGGACGATGAAAAAATCAACGCGATCTATGAACTGCGTACCTGGGTGCCGCCCTCCAAACTCACGATTGGTTCCGTCAAGTTCGGTGAGGAGGCAGAGATACCGATCAACTCTGCTGATGCGAAGATTATAGGTCCCAGGCATGATGAAGCGCTCGATTCGCTCGCCACCAAGATCTGGCTGATCGAGAACGCGGAGCATACCGTCGATGTGACCTACTACATATTCAATAATGATCTTGTTGGTTATGCCATGCTCGGCGCCCTGTGTAATGCCGTGAAACGCGGTGTCGATGTGCGCATCATGGTGGACTCACTCGGTTCCATGCGCCCCTTGCATCACGATCTGAGAGCGGTCGAAACCTGTGCCGAAGACGCGGGCTTTATGCGTAATGCCGATGGCAAGTTGACCACGAAGAAGGCGCGCGCCCAGGTCGTGATCTTTAACGCCGTTTCGAAACTCCAGTTCAACCGGCGTTCGCATGACAAGCTGCTGGTCGTTGACGGGTTTTTTCCAGAAAGGGCGGCAGTCATAACCGGTGGCCGTAACGTCTCGCAGGACTACTACGGCATCAATGCAGATGGTACCGAGGACCTGGATGCATTTCGTGATCTGGAGATATTGCTCAAGCCCGGGGATTACAGTGATGATGAGGAGTATACGGTAGGCAAGGTAAGTGAGATATACAATACGCTGCTGTTCTTGCATAAAGGCAACAAGCGCATACCGCCGTTAGAAGCTGATGATGAGTTCAGCGAAGGTGAATACGACGACATTTATATCTATCATCGCAAAAAAGGCCAGGAAAGCCTGGCGACATTGAAAGCCTTCCCGGAGATCAAACAGCGCCTCGATAACATGGAGCGTTACCTGACCGAGGATTTCCATGAATCCAGGGTGCGCCTGTCACACCAGTTAGGCAACCTTACCAGTAAAAAAGTAACAACGAATGTCGAAGAAAACCTGGAGAGCAATCCGAATTCCATCCTGTATTTGATTGCCAAGATGGTTGAGGATGCGAAAGCCAGGGAGGTATCAAGTGGTTCGCTGCAAATCGTGTCACCGTATCTGTTCAGTGGACAGTATTATGATGAAGAAGGTGAACTCATCTACGATGGCGCACAAGAGACACTTGCATGGCTAAGTGAAAACCCTGATATGAAAATCGAAGTCATTACCAACTCGGTGATGACCAGTGATAACTTTTTTACCCAGGCCATTATCGATATGGATATGGCGCCACGCTTTTTACTGACACCTGAATTGCAGAAAGCCTGGTTGTCCGGACTGGAGAAAGGCGAATTCAATCCCGCGGTAGTAGAAAGCGAAGAATGGCAGCGCCTGATCAACCACCCGCAGGTTTACATCTACGAGACCGGTAGGGTTGATGCGGTGATTCTCGGTGGTGATACCCATTATGGCAAGCTGCATGCCAAGTTCATCTACGGCAACACCGGTAGCTTTGTCGGCACCAGCAACTTCGATTACCGCTCCGACCTGTATAACAACGAGCTGGGTTTCTTCATTCTAAGTGAAGGTGTACGCCAGCAACTCGATAACGTCTTCGAATATCTGAAATCGACCTCCTATCGCTGGGGCACACCGGAATGGCTGGAAATGCGCCGCAAGGTGATGGAAAGCGACAGCAGCAAGGCCGGTCCGGCGCGCAAGCAACGCGGCATCTTCAAGACCGTGCGCGGGCTTGGTCTTGAATACCTGATGTAACCTGTCAACCAACCAAATCAGCACGCCTCCGGCTTACGGCAAGCTGACAGTATGGTGCGAGTTGACAAATTACTAAATGACCAATGTGATATCCTTCGTGTTTGCCTAAGTCCCCGTTTTGACAGGTTATTCACATGAGGTCTGCACGTGCTGACGCGTAACAGCTATCTGGAAATATTCCTTGTTTCATTCCTGCTGCTTGCGAGTGGTTGTGCCTCACTGCCGGATAATAGTAACAGGGAGGCATCATATGCGTTAACGGATACCGAGGGTACAAGCTTCGGTAAAAAGACGGCTGCAAGAATTGAGACACAGGGCAATGGCCAGGACGGTTTTCTGCTGCTTGAAAGCGGCCTCGATGCCTTTGTCGCACGCGCACTGCTGGCGCATTTTGCCGAGCGCAGCATCGATGTGCAATATTACCTCTATCACAGCGATCTCGTCGGCCGTCTGCTGATGAGCAAGCTGATCCAGGCCGCTGACCGCGGCGTGCGTGTGCGTTTGCTGATCGATGACATGGATCTTGAAGGTCGCGATAATGCTTTACTGGCGCTCGACAGCCATCCCAATATTGAAATGCGTGTGTTCAATCCCTTCGACCGAAAAATCGGCAGAATGTCGCAGTTTGTTACCGGCTTCGGTTCGGTGACGCGGCGCATGCACAACAAGTCATTTACCGTCGACAACCAGGTAACCATCGTTGGCGGGCGTAATATTGGCAACGAGTATTTCGATGCCGACCCGACACTGGAATTTTCCGATCTCGATGTCATGGCCATCGGCAACGTTGTCAACGACGTGTCCCATTCTTTCGACCTGTACTGGAACAGCGAGCTTGCGTACCCGGTAACAACACTGATCGAAAGCAGGCTTTCAGAAGAAGAAATTAAACAGCTTTATCAAAAGCTGCAGGCGTATATTGATGAACATAAGGATAATCCTTATTTAACCGCATTGCGTGGTTCAGACCTTGCCAATGAAATCAGGCAGAAAAGCGTTGTATACCAATGGGGCGAAGCCGACGTTGTTTACGACCTGCCGGAGAAAATCAGCAGTGATCGTGATGCGACTGAATTGCACCTGATGACGCAGCTGGCGCCGTATTTCAACGCTGTTCAAAAAGAGCTGATTATTTACTCGCCTTATTTTGTGCCGGGTAAGGAAGGCGTCGAGTTCTTCAAAAGCCTGACCGACAAAGGCGTGCGTGTTAGAATACTCACCAATTCACTGGCATCCAATGATGTAAGTGTCGTTCATGCCGGTTATGCAAAATACCGAAAGGGCCTGCTGCGTGCAGGTGTTGAGCTTTATGAAATGAACAAGAAGCTGACACGCACGCAACGCAAGGAGAAAAAAGGTGTGGGTTCATCATCCAAGGCCAGCTTGCACGCCAAGTCGTTTGTTCTGGACAGGGAAAAAGTGTTTATCGGATCACTGAATCTTGATCCACGCTCATTCTATGAAAATTCCGAAATCGGTGTGGTCATTTCATCAGCAGAAACCGCTGAAATCATGGCTAAAGAATTTGAGGAGGTAATTGACAGCGGTGTGTTCAGGCTCGAGCTGGTAACGGACGGCGACGACAACGAGTACATACTCTGGCATGGCTATGAAGACGGTGAGCCGGTCACATTCGAAGTTGACCCGCACACCAGTATCTGGCGGCGCATGGGTGTCGGCTTTATGCGGGTAATGCCGATTGAATCGCAGTTATAATCTGTAAGCTATGGCGCGTACAACCACGATGTAAATTACGTGATTCCCGCGTTACTGCAGGCATCCTGCCTTTCGCCCTTCGGGCCAGCCTTTGGCTGTTCAAAATCGCTCCAAGCGATTTTGTCGTGGGAATGACGAAGAAAAAATAACGTAACACTGAGAATTTTTAACTATGTTTACCTCAACATCTTCTATATCAAAAAACATATCAGCATTGATCTGCATTACTCTGGTAATGCTACTGCTATCTTCCTGTTCATCCAAAGAACCGTCCATCACCGCAGACCAGGCAGTCGTTGAATATAATTTGCTATACACATTACCCGAAGAAAGTATTTCTTATGATGAAGAAGTACGCCCAATACTTGAAAACCGCTGTGTGGTTTGTCACGGCTGCTACGATGCACCCTGTCAGTTGAAGCTGTCTTCGCCGGAAGGCATCCACCGCGGTAGTAACAAAAAGACGGTCTACGACGGCGCGCGTATCACTGCAGACGATCCGACGCGTTTGTTTATCGATGCAATGACAACCGAAGAGTGGCGACAGAAAGGTTTTGATACCATTCTGAATGAAGGCGATGCCAATCCGCTGACAAACCTTGAAGACTCGGTGATGTATCGCATGCTGCGGCAAAAGCAGCTGTATCCGCAGGCACGCACCGGCATGCTCAGTGACGATTTTGATCTTGGTCTTGATCGTGCACAGACATGCCCAACAATAGACGAATTCGACGAGTATGCGGCCAAGCATCCCAAGGGCGGCATGCCTTATGCCATGCCAAACCTTGAACGGGATGAATACACTAAACTGGTGCACTGGCTTGCACAGGGTGCAGCCATGCCGGAAGACAAG
>CAZRKQ010000044.1:0-1787 GCA_964600755.1 uncultured Thiotrichaceae bacterium | reverse complement strand
CATAATTGTGTAAAGACTTGCCGGTATATTGAGTTGCTTCTTGAGTATGGCTACCAGTATATAAACTGATATGGCGATCCAGATTTGAGTTTTGACAGCGTTCTCCGAAGTGCCATAGAAATTTTTGATGCGCAGGTTTTGCTTGATCCATTTGAAGAAGAGTTCCACCTGCCAACGGCAACGATACAGTTGTGAGATGGTCAATGCTGGCAGGGAGAAGTTGTTGGTCAGAAAGACCAGGGTTTTCTCGGTTTTGGAGTCGTAATATTTGATGCGTCGCAGCTTGCTGGGATAGTCCTTGAGTGAATAAAATCCGGTAAGCATTATTGTTTGATCGTACCGGAGACCAGTTGAACGATCGACATGATGAGAATAAATTCTGCGGCATTTGAAATTGGATTTTGTTCTGGTTACGAAGAACCCTGCTGCTTGCGAGATAGTGTGAAGTCTGGCGTAGTCCAGATATCCACGATCCATTATGTAGAAAGCGCCGGGTTCTATGGGAAGCACGTCGAGAATGTTCACATCGTGTACTTTCCCATCTGTGATGCTGATAAATGTGGGGATATTGCCCCGCAGATCCAGCAGAGTATGCAGTTTGATTGCTGCCTTGGTCTGCCGGAAAGTAGCCCAAGGAAACATGGATAAACACAGGTCTATAGTAGTTGCATCCAGTGCGTATACTGTTTGTTGCAAATCGATACCGAATGGTTCGTTGCTGTAGAGCGTTCGAGCAGTGATTATTAATGAATGGGCAAGGTCGGCATATATGCGCCAGTCTCTCTGTTCGTTGGCGTCGGCAAGATTTGATCGGGCTACGGTGCCGCGAATGCCCATATGGTATAGTTTCTGTTGTTGTGCTCGAAGACATGCTTCGATATCGCGGAGACTCTCCCGATATGTCAGTTGAGCAAAGGCCATGCATAGATATTGGTCGAGGCAGTTGAAACTTCTGACATTGTTGTTCCCCTGATAGCGGGAAACACAGCGTCGGAATGTATGCAGGGGCATGAAGTCTATGACTTGTGAAAATATCAGCTTGCCAGTGTACATGTGTCATCTCCTTCCGGGTGTTCCCGGAACGATGACAGACTGGCTGAAAATATTTCAAGTCGGTAACAGGTACTATTGTCATTTCTATGCTATGCTTTCAATAAGTTATATGCTTTTACGTAAAAATCTGTCGGACACTACTGATTCGGAGTAAAAAAAAAAGGAGGATTACAATGAAAAGAAATAGTATGAGGTGTTTCATCGGTATTGTGTTATTATTGCTGGCTTTGCCTGCACTGCTTTATGCAAAGCCGGATAAAATTGATGGTGACAACTATCCATCAGGGCGTATCCCTCAGGAAATTAAAGATAATCGGTATCCCCGGACTTATTACCCCAACACAGAAAAACTGGGCAAGGATGAAATGCGCATTGTCGCCCTTGGCACGGGCATGCCGAATCAGTCGCCTAGTAACGTGGCAGCATGTTTTCTGGTTGAACTCGGCAACGGCGATTCTTTCATTTTTGACATAGGGACCGGGTGTACTGATCGACTTGCCGGCATGGAGGCTGACTATTCCAAACTGGATAAAGTATTTGCCAGTCACCTGCATACCGACCATGTTGGAGACCTTGCTGCTCTTTGGGTTGCCGGCTGGCTGAATGGCCGCTATACCCCGCTGCAGGTCTATGGACCGTCAGGGTCAACGCCTGAACTGGGTACCAAGGTTCATGTTGATCATATCCGTGACGCCTGGGCGTGGGACGTTACGTCACGTGCCGGTACTCTGCCC
>CAZRKQ010000043.1:0-6661 GCA_964600755.1 uncultured Thiotrichaceae bacterium | reverse complement strand
GCCTAGGGGGGCTAATGGGGCTTTTTCTGAAGATTGTCTAGTGACTTACTTCAGGCCTGCGTAGAAAGCAGAAATGTTGGCAATATCACCGTCGCTCAACGGCTTGGCCATTGCGTTCATGGTCGGATCGGTGCGGGTGCCGTCTCTGAATGCTTTCATCTGCTTTGTCAGGTATGCTTCTTTCTGTCCAGCCAGGTTAGGGTAGGTAGGTATAGCGCTAACGCCGTTAGCACCGTGACAACCGCCACAGGAAGCAGCTTTTGCCTTACCGGCAGCTGCGTCGCCTGCAGAAGCCACATTCGCGGCTGTAGCCAGTGCAACAGCAGACAGTAGGGTCAGAATTTGACGTTTCATAATTTTCTCCGAAGAGTAGCATGTTTGCCTGAAAGTCAGGAAAACTATTTAAAATTCAAGCACTTAAATATAAAAAGTGCGGCTGATATCTATATTAGCGGTTGATAATACCGTAAAATACGCGACTTGGAAAGTTGCTACAGGTAGCGTCCACCGCTTGCAATCACTACGACAATCAGTCCGATTGAAAGGTTCAATGTGACTAATTTCCTTATCTGTGCCAGTTGTTTACCGCCTTCCGGGTAATCCTGTACAACCACGGCGTGCCTGAGTCTGCGGTAGGGCGCAAAGAAGACGTGCAGATAGATCAGTACCATGAGAATGCCACCGCCATGCATGAGGTGAATATGCACGCCGGCATTTGCGAAGCCACCGAAGACACCGAACAGCATCCAGTAACCGGTAACGAATATAACGATGATGCTGAGCCACACCCATAGAAAAAACCGCTTGAACACCTGCACCCATAACTGCAGGCGGTGTGGTGGTTCAAGAACCTGTGCAGCCGCCGGGCGTAGCGCCATATGGGCAAAGAACATGCCGCCAACCCATATAACGGCGGCTAGCAGGTGCAGTGCGATGTTGACAGACATACTCATCTCCAAATCAAGTTCGTGCGCATCTTACCGCCTTGGTGTGCATAAATCAGCATGATTGTTTTCAACGCAAAGACGCGGAGACGCAAAGGCCGCTGAGGTAAAACGGATGTTATGTTGGTTTATCTGCCACTTGCTGATCGCGACACCCTGCCATTTGGCGATAATGGCCAAACACGAAACAAACCGTTAATCATTTTCCTTTGCGGCCTTTGCATCTCCGCGTCTTTGCGCTAAATACCCTGATCACCCGGGCAAAAATCCTGCCGCTTTGTCATGTGTCGTGCAACTTACGGGCTAGAGACTCCAGCGCCACAATGTTGTAAAGTGTGCGCCCTTTAAAGTACTGAGCCCAAGAGGAATAATCATGGCAGATTTTAAAATTGCCCCGTCCATCCTGTCAGCTGATTTCGCGCGACTTGGTGAAGAAGTCGATAACGTGCTGAAATCCGGTGCGGATATTGTTCATTTTGATGTTATGGACAATCACTACGTACCTAACCTGACCATCGGCCCGTTAGTCTGTGAAGCACTTCGCAGCCATGGTGTTACCGCAGACGTCGACGTGCATATGATGGTGAAACCTGTTGACCGTATTATTCCGGATTTTGCCAAGGCGGGTGCAACCTACATCACATTCCATCCCGAGGCATCAGAGCATATCGACCGCAGTCTGCAGCTGGTGCGTGAAAGCGGCTGCAAGAGCGGGCTGGTTTTCAATCCCGCGACACCGCTGAGCTATCTTGATTACGTTATCGACAAGGTCGACATGGTGTTGTTGATGTCAGTTAACCCGGGATTCGGTGGCCAGTCATTCATACCAGCGACACTGGACAAGCTGCGCGAAGCTCGCAAGATGATCGATGCTTCCGGTTTTGACATCCGCCTGGAAATCGATGGTGGCGTCAAGGTTGATAACATTCGAGAAATTGCCGAAGCTGGAGCCGATACTTTCGTGGCGGGCTCGGCGATTTTCGGTGCAGCATCGGCAGACGATGCCAACGTCTACGACACAGTCGTCGGCAAAATGCGCGACGAGTTGTCAAAAGTAGCGTAAAAAATGCAACTATCCTAAGCTGCTGAGATGAAGTTAACGCGTCCCGAAATGGTACTGATCGATGTTGACGGTACCCTGGTAGACAGCGTACCTGATCTCGCCTACTGCGTTGATGCCATGATGAATGAGCTCGGCATGCCCGAGCGTGGTGAGAGGCGTGTGCGTCACTGGGTGGGTAATGGTGTTGAGCGCCTGGTCAAACGCGCGCTGATTAACCAGATTGACGGCGAGCCCGATGAGGCCTTGTTTGCCAAAGCATTGCCTGTCTTTGAGGGCCTGTACCGGGACAATACTTCAAAACGCAGCTGTCTCTATCCGGGTGTTAAAGAAGCACTGGATTTTCTGCAGACGACCGGTGTACGTATAGGCTGTGTAACCAACAAGGCCAGCCAGTTCACCTTGCCGCTGCTGCAGGACCTCGGCGTGCGTGATTATTTCGAGATCGTCATCTGCGGCGATATGGTTGCGCGCAAGAAGCCGGATCCTATGCCATTACTGCAGGCCGCCGATCAGCTTGAAACCGAACCACAGGCATCGATGATGCTGGGCGACTCAATGAGCGATGTCAATGCAGCGCGTGCCGCCGGTTTCCAGATTGTGTGCATGTCCTATGGCTACAATCATGGCGAAGATATTCGCGATTACGATCCCGATGCAGTGGTGGACTCCATGGCTGAAATCAAGCACATTGTTGATTGGTAACAACCGACTGGTAACATTGGCTGCTGTCAACTAAGATTCACACATGAACACATTTTCCTTACAAAAGAAACAGGCACACAAGCTCAGCTGGCGATGGTGAGTTGTTGTGTATTGCGCCTGTAAACTTTTGTACTGGAAAATGATATGTCACCTGAAGCCGATAAAAACTCTTTAATCGAAAAACTCAAAAATACCGACTGCAATCGGATGCCGCTGGTGCGTGAAGTGCTTGCAGACCTCGATACGCCACTTAGCACCTATCTAAAGCTGGCGAATGCGCCATATTCTTATTTGTTCGAATCTGTTCAGGGTGGGGAGAAATGGGGGCGATACTCCATTATCGGCCTGCCTTGCAAAACTGTTATCAAGATTAACAAGCGAACCGCAACGACTGAAGTTGATGGCGACGTGGTTGCAGAAGAACAGGTCGATGATCCACTGGAATGGATTACACAATTCCAGCAGCGCTACCAGGTCCACGAGGATGCAAACCTGCCAAGGTTCACCGGCGGCCTGGTCGGCTATTTTGGCTATGAGACCATTGCCTATATAGAGTCGCGCCTCGATCATGACGAAAAACCGGACCCGCTGGCAACGCCTGATATCTTATTGATGGTTTCGGATGAGGTTGTCGTGTTCGATAACCTGTCCGGTAAGCTATTTATTATCGTGCACGTTGACCCCAATCAAAGTGATGCTCTTGCTGATGGCGAAGCAAGGCTGCAGGACATCGAAGATGGATTGCGCAAGCCGGTACCCGCTATACCGGGCCATGAGGCACGACAGGTTAGCGAGGCTGATTTTATTTCCGGTTTTACAGAAGCAGGTTTCAAGTCTGCCGTAGATAAAGCAAGGCAGTACATCATCGATGGCGACATCATGCAGGTTGTTTTGTCACAGCGCCTTACCATTCCTTATCACGCCAGGCCAGTGGAATTGTATCGAGCTTTACGCAGCTTGAATCCATCACCGTATATGTACTACCTCGATCTTGGCGATCATCATGTTGTAGGCTCTTCGCCTGAAATTCTGGTTCACCTTGAAGATAACCAGATCACAGTCCGCCCGATTGCAGGCACACGACCGCGTGGTGGCGACGAAGCATCCGACAAGGCACTGGAGCAGGACTTACTGGCAGATCCCAAGGAGCTGGCAGAGCACCTGATGTTGATTGACCTTGGCCGCAACGATGCAGGCCGTGTCAGCAAAACCGGCAGCGTAAAACTGACCGAAAAGATGATCGTGGAACGTTACTCGCATGTAATGCATATCGTATCTAATGTGATCGGCCAGCTGCAGGATGGTATGAGTGCTATGGATGTGCTTCGTGCCACTTTCCCCGCCGGCACTGTCAGTGGCGCACCCAAGATTCGTGCGATGGAAATCATTAACGAATTTGAGCCGGTCAAACGCGGCATTTATTCTGGTGCTGTTGGCTACCTGTCATGGAACGGCAACATGGATACCGCCATTGCAATACGCACTGCAGTGATCAAACACAATCAATTGTCGATTCAGGCAGGTGCCGGTATTGTTTATGACTCGGTGCCGGAAAATGAGTGGGCCGAAACCATGAACAAGGCGCGGGCTATATTCCGCGCAGTGGCATTGGCCGAAGCCGGCCTCAATAGCGGGAAGTAAGTCGATGTCATTTACAAGGCTTTGTATTGTCTTATTTGCATGCCTTGGTTTTGTCTCGCCTGTCGTTGCCATGCATGCTTCACAACAAATGGCCATTGTTGTTAACGAAGATGATCCGCAGAGCAGGCGCATAGCTGACTATTATCAGTTGAAGCGCGGCATTCCTGATGAAAATATTATCAAGGTAAAATTACCAGTCGATAAAAAAGGCATCGGACGTAAAAAGTTCGAACAGGTTTATCAGCAGGTAAAGAGTAAAACACCGCGGCATATCCAGTTTTATGCACTGGCGTGGTCCCAGCCCTTCAAGGCGGGTTGCATGTCGATGACCAGTGCATTCGCCTTTGGTTATGATGAAGCCTATTGCGCGAAGGGGTGCAATAGCACCCGTCAAAGCGCGTATTTCAATTCAACATCACGCAGGCCTTATCATGATCTTGGCATCAGGCCGACGATGATGCTGGCCGGTAGTTCACTTGAGCAGGTTCGAGACATGATTGATCGAGGTGTAGAAGCGGACGCTTCTTATCCCAAAGGTACTGCTTATCTGCTGAGTACCAGTGACAAGGCCAGAAATGTGCGTTCGCATTTTTATCCGTTGGTGGCCGATAAGATGGGTAAGAGAATCAACATCCAGATAGAAAATGCGGACGTGCTCTCTGACAAGGATGACGTACTGTTTTACATAACCGGATTGAAGCAGGTAGATCAGATCGATAGCAATCAATTCGTCAATGGCGCCATCGCAGATCACCTGACATCAGCAGGTGGAGTATTATTTGGCGGCAGACAGATGAGCATATTGCGCTGGCTCGAAGCAGGCGCAACAGCGAGTTACGGTACAGTGGTCGAGCCGTGTGCATTCCCGCAGAAATTCCCGCATCCGGCTGTTGTGATTGACCGCTATACACGCGGTGAAACCCTGATTGAAGCATACTGGAAAAGCGTGGCCTGGCCGGGACAGGGATTGTTTGTCGGCGAACCGCTGGCGGCACCCTATGCAGGTATAATCTGAAGCTAAATATTTCAACGCAAAGGCGCGGAGACGCTAAGGACGCAAAGGATTGTGAGAATGGATGAAAATGAAATTTCAAAGCGTGTAATTGGTGCTGCAATTGAGGTGCATAAACTGCTGGGCCCCGGCTTGCTTGAGTCAGTATATCAACAGTGCATGGTTAGAGAGCTGCAGTTGCAGGCCATTAAAGTTGATACTGAACTGTTACTGAAAGGTGAGTATAAGGGGCTGGATTTCGATATCGATTATAGAATGGACATGCTTGTGGCTGGCAAAGTTGTGGTAGAACTAAAGGTTGTCGATGTGTTGCTTCCGGTGCACAAGGCTCAGCTTCTGTCATATATGAAACTAAGTGGAATAAAACTAGGACTGCTAATTAACTTTAATGAGGCTGCAGTCAAAGATGGTGTCAAAAGAATAGTTAATAAACTGTAATCTTTGCGCCCTTCGCGTCTCTGCGTTGGATATAAAATGCTGATAATGATCGACAATTATGACTCCTTTACCTACAACCTGGTGCAGTACCTGGGTGAGCTTGGTGCGGAGGTAAAGGTATTCCGTAATGATGGTGTTACAGTAGATGAGCTCAAGGCGTTGAAGCCGGAACGCATCATGATTTCTCCGGGACCATGCACGCCCAACGAGGCCGGGATATCAATGGATGTGATACGCGCTTTTGCCGGGGAGGTGCCTGTTCTTGGTGTTTGCCTCGGGCATCAGAGTATCGGTCAGGTTTATGGTGGTGATATCGTGCATGCGCGAGAAATCATGCATGGTAAAACATCACTCGTGCATCATAATGGCAAGTATGTTTTCAAAGGCCTGAGCAATCCCTACACGGCAACCCGTTACCATTCGCTGGTAATAGACAAGAACACCATCCCTGATTGTCTTGAAATCACAGCCTGGACCGAGACAGGGGATGGCGAGATGGATGAGATCATGGGTGTGAAGCATAAAGAGCTTGATGTTGAGGGCGTACAATTTCACCCCGAGTCAATTCTTACCGAGCACGGTCACGGTCTTCTGAAAAATTTCCTGGCGACTTAACCCGCATATTGCACGAAGGCGGACGCAAAGTGATCGAAAGTGGATGATATTACAGAAGTCACATCAAATTTAATGACTTTTAATCTGTTACAGTTTGTCCTATTTGGTTTTATGAACAAGCTGGCGTCGCATCTAGCCCGTATTTCTTACCAGGGTGCGAGATGATCACGCAGAGATTTGGATTGATGAAATACATCCCTGTATTTCACCCCTCCGGGGTCGCTTTGCGGTCCAAATCCGTTCCGG
>CAZRKQ010000042.1:0-1770 GCA_964600755.1 uncultured Thiotrichaceae bacterium | reverse complement strand
ACAATATAAAACACATTCAAGCCATTGCCTGCAGACGTCTGTGTGCAAGAATCATAATTAATTCAGGAGATACGCATAGTGAGTGACAAGATTGTTCATGTAACAGATGACAGTTTTGACCAAGATGTAATCAAGTCAGATGTCCCGGTCCTTGTAGATTACTGGGCAGAGTGGTGCGGACCTTGCAAGATGATTGCGCCGATTCTGGAAGAAGTTGTCGATGACTATGTCGGCAAGCTGAAAATAGCCAAGCTGAATATTGATGAAAATCCGAATACGCCACCTAAATTTGGCATTCGTGGTATACCAACATTGATTCTATTTAAAGACGGTGATGTGGAAGCAACCAAAGTAGGTGCTCTGTCAAAATCGCAGTTGACCGCGTTTATTGACAGTAATCTGTAGAGAGCTGGTCTCAGGTGACTTGAAGAAAATAATAATAGATACAAATCAAAGCACATCCGTCCGCAGACCCTGCGACATAATAACGACTGATTCTTGTCGTTAGACAACCGAATTCGTACTTGAACCCTGATAAACCACTAAATTGAAACAAAAATATAACTACAAATCATACCCAGACCGCCTATGAACCTCACAGAACTGAAACTGAAAGCCGTACCTGAACTCGTCGAAATAGCTGAATCCATGAAGCTTGATAATGTCGCGCGAGCGAAAAAACAGGACATTATTTTTGCCATATTGAAGGCCCATGCCAAGAGTGGTGAGGATATTTTCGGCGATGGTGTTCTTGAGATATTACAGGACGGCTTCGGTTTTCTGCGAGCGGCTGACAGCTCTTACCTGGCAGGGCCTGATGATATTTATGTATCCCCGAGCCAGATACGGCGTTTCAGTATGCGTACCGGCGATACTATTTCAGGCAAGATCAGGCCACCCAAGGACAGCGAACGCTATTTCGCCATGCTCAAAGTTGACCAGGTCAATTTTGATACGCCTGAGAATGCACGTAACAAGGTTGCATTTGAGAACCTGACGCCATTGCATCCTGATGAGCGCATGACCATGGAGCGTGGTAATGGAAGTACCGAGGACATTACCGCACGCTTGATCGATCTTGTTGCGCCATTCGGTAAAGGCCAGCGCGGCCTGATCGTATCCCCACCCAAAGCCGGCAAGACAATGTTGATGAGTAACATTGCACAATCGATTGCTGCCAATCACCCGGAATGTTATCTGATCGTTCTGCTGATCGATGAGCGCCCGGAAGAAGTGACCGAGATGGAGCGCAGTGTTCGTGGCGAAGTGGTATCAAGTACCTTCGACGAGCCTGCCAGCCGTCACGTACAGGTTGCTGATATGGTGATTGAAAAGGCCAAGCGTCTCGCCGAACATAAAAAAGATGTCGTTATTCTGCTGGATTCGATCACCCGTCTTGCACGTGCCTATAACACCGTCATTCCATCATCGGGCAAGGTACTTACCGGTGGTGTCGATGCACATGCATTGCATCGCCCGAAACGATTCTTTGGTGCGGCCCGTAATATAGAAGAGGGCGGTAGTATTACGATTCTGGCGACTGCGCTGGTCGATACCGGCTCCAAGATGGATGAAGTGATCTACGAAGAATTCAAGGGAACGGGTAATATGGAAGTCCACATGGACCGCCGTATCACTGAAAAACGCATCTTCCCGGCCATTAATATCAACCGTTCAGGCACACGTCGTGAAGAGCTGCTGACCAAGCCGGATGAGCTGCAGAAGATGTGGATTCTACGCAAGCTGCTGCAGCCCATGGATGAGATCGGT
>CAZRKQ010000041.1:0-4969 GCA_964600755.1 uncultured Thiotrichaceae bacterium | reverse complement strand
TTATCGGCATTCACTCACGTAACAATGACCTGGTGGTCAATCCGCTCAAGGCCAAGCAGCTCACGAATATCCGGGCCGCAGGCAGCGACGAAAACATTCTGCTGACACCGCCCATCCGAATGTCGCTGGAGCAGGCACTGGAATTCATCGATGATGACGAACTGGTTGAAGTCACCCCGAAAGGTATCCGCTTGCGCAAAAAATTGCTGCTGGAACATGACCGTAAACGTGCAGCTCGTGCCAGCTAGTGTACCCCGTAAACAGACATTATGGGCTGCAACTCCTGCAGCAGACTGGCGCGTTGATTCTCATCCACCGGCCCACCAAAGCCTCAAGAGTAAACCGATTTCCGTCGTGTAACCCACCTCGACAAATCTAATCATCCCACCGGCGTCTATTATGATACTGGTGGGCACCCCCTTCACGCCAAAAGCGGTGCTCAAACCGGCTTCGGGTGACCATCTTTAACGCCGTTTTTGACAAGATCTTTGAGGGTTAGTGTTCCCAACTCACCCTCAACCGCGTGCTGTATTGCCTCCATTGTCCGTTCAACTTCGAACTGATGCGGCAATGTCTTCAAGGTGATTAAGCGATTTTCACCTGCACTGCGCACAACTTCATACAATTCAACCAGCGTAATGGTCGAAATATCACGCCTTGGCAGATAGGCGGGTGGTTCATCACCGGTTTCGGATAGAAAGCCTGCGTCTACCATCAACTGTAGTACATGGTGTATTGGCTGCATGGGTAACGCAAGATGATGTACCAGATCATCGGAAGTCCAGGGATCGCGTTGATTGAGGTGGTGATCCGCCACCATAAACATGATTTGAATCGCCAGGCGTTCACGCAAACGATTACTGAGGCGCAGCTGAACCGGTCGACGAGTCATATATTGTGGATACTGAGTATAAAAAGCGACCTGGGCGCCCAACAGCAGTATCAACCAGTTCAGATACAACCAGATCAGCAGCAAAATCAGAATAGCGAAGCTGGAATAGATCGCCGCATAGTTGGATGAGGAAGCGATAAAAGCGGCGAACGCCCAACCACTGGATTGCCATAAAATGCCTGCGACCACCCCTCCCACAACAGCAGGAAGAAATCTGACCCGCGTATTGGGTATAAACATGTAGATAAAAATGAATGCGGCAATCACTAGCAGGTAAGGTACGAGCTTACTGAACGACACAATGAGGTCACCAAAATGCGCCACGTTCATGAGCTGTTGTACCAGCGCATTGTTCATCGCCGTCGCTGTTACGCCGAGGGCCGTAAATACCAGCAACGGCCCAATCAGAATCACACTCATGTAACTGGAAAACCGCTGGGCAAAGCTACGCAAGCGCTCTACACGCCACACGTAATTAAACGAGGACTCAACTTTTTGTACAAGAGAAACAACAGCATAGAGGAGAAACAGCAATCCCAGAGAGCCCAGCACACCAACCCTGACGTTTTCAACGAAACCTATAATATTATCCGATATCTCTTTACCCCTCGGCCCGAGAGGTTCAAGGAAATTCATCAGCAGTGGTTCAATCTGGTTGTGCACACCAAAACCTTTCAGCACCGAAAAGCTGACCGCCAGTAATGGGACGATTGATAACAGGGTGGTGTAAACCAGACTCATCGCTCTTAGATTGAGCTGACCTTTTACTAACTGCCTGGTCAATACAACTAACAGCCGAACCGCAACAATGATCCAACGCCGCACATTGCTCACTTCACGCAGATCATCACTCCATAACTGTGACGCGCAGTGCTCATACCATTGCATAATCTGATTACTCATAACGAGTTTACCCTTACTAAAATGTTGCACGTATACAACGACTGTAATGTTATTTTGTGTTTCATCATATTAATTTTCATTTTTTTAAAAAATAATTTGTTCATCAACATGTATAGGCTAATGCTTTGAAAAACAGCGGGCAGCAGTGCGGTACAAGCCTTCTGCATTATGTCCCACTTCCATAAAACCCTATTATTTACTTATGAAATGGTCTTTCAGGAAGCAACGGGCTGTACCGCAAAACATATAAACATCTCTTCTCACTGTAGACCAACCTCAAACTTACGCGACAATAATAGAGCGAAATGTTAAGCGGGTGTTGTAATTTGTTCTTTTTTCATTAAAGTTTTAATTGTAGACGCCGTAACGTTACGCGAACTATCTATCTGAAGGAGGTTTTCCTCATGGCAGTACGAAAGAAAATTGCAGTTAAACGGAAGACTACCGCCAAGAAGAAGGTGGTAGCCAAGAAGAAGGTGGCAACAAAGAAGAAGGTTGCTAAAAAGAAGGTCGCCAAGAAAAAGGTGGCTAAGAAGAAGGTTGCCAAAAAGAAGGTGACTAAGAAAAAGGTGACTAAGAAGAAGGTCGCCAAGAAAAAGGTGGCCAAGAAGAAGGTCGCTAAGAAGAAGGTCGCTAAGAAGAAGGTTGCCAAGAAAAAGGTCACTAGGAAGACGGTGACCAAGCGGCGTCCTGCAAAGAAAACAGCACGGCGCTAACCAGCACCCCGGTGTTAAAAAAGGCCTGCTTACGCAGGCCTTTTTTTTCCCCGAGCAATACATATCCTATTGTATTAGTTATATTTTTTACAAACCTCCAAAACATCGTCCGGGACCCGGCCCAGCTAATAACCCATCAATTGGGAACCCGCCCCATGCACTGAAACACGGTCACTGCCCAGTGACAAACAAACTCCGACTTGCAGGTTCCGAGCTTGCACATCAGTTGATCTGTTATCCAGCGAACAACTCAAACACGGTTGCCCAACAGACCTGATCTTCGTCCCTGCATACGCTCAACAACTAACTGTTCGAGCCATTGATAAACATCCTTCATACTCGCGGTACGTGCTCCTTGGCCAGGCGCACCACATCAGCTATCTACATTTCGAGCTGAAATAGTAGTTTCATTGCCTGCACAAAAACTGATATCGGACTCAATCAAAGGCTCTACAAAATGGTTCACGGGCAATGTCGCGGAACGCCCAGGACAGGCTGGTCTGTCGCAAAGTCATGCTGTGCAACTGCGCAGGTCCACCCGCCGTAGTATGCGACAGCCGCCCCCAGACAAGCCTGCAGATATTGCAGATGAATGTTCTGAGATACGACATGTGCCGCTACGGCTGCTGCCCGTACTTGCATACCCTGCGCATGTGCGTATCGTGCCACCCATAACACGAGCACCACCCACACCAAGATAAGACATATTTCTTTCGAAAAAACATATTGTTAGCGTTGTCCTGCCATACCGGAATGCGGCCTCCACGCTGGACGAGTGTCTGCAATCAATCCTCGCGCAAAGCTATACAGACTTCGAGTTACTCATGATCAATGATCATTCCAGTGATGAGTCGGAACAGATCGTGACACACTACCGGAAACGGGATAAGCGACTACGTGTACTGGCGCCATCACAAAGAGGACTAGTCGCCGCCTTGAACTTCGGTCTGCAGGCGGCAAAGGGTAAATTCATTGCTCGAATGGATGCCGATGACCGGATGCATCCCGACCGCCTGAGGCAACAGGTGGAAGCACTGGAAATGCACACAAGCTGGTCCCTGGTGGCGTGTCAGGTACATCTTTTCCCCGAACAAAACATCCAGGCGGGTTATCAGGAATATATCCGCTGGCAAAACCAGTGCCTGACACCCACTGACATTGATGCAGATATCTATCTGGAGTCACCATTCGTGCATCCCTCAGTTACTTATCGCAGAGCAGATATTCTTGAACTGGGCGGCTACCGTGAAGGAAACTTTGCAGAAGATTACGATCTCTGGCTGCGCATGCATCATGCCGGTCTCAGCATGGCAAAACTGCCAGAAATACTCCTGGACTGGCGCGACTCAGCCCGGCGCCTGTAGCCAATTGATCCACGTTGTTCTCAACAAGCCTTCGGTCAGCTGCGCGCTCACTACCTGGCCAAGGACTCGAGACTGAAAAGCCGTCGCTCCCTCGTCATGTGGGGCGCCGGACGTAAAACACGTCAACGCTGTCGCCTTTTACTGGAACGGGGATTTATGCCCATCGCCTGGGTCGATATCGATCCGAAAAAAATCGGCCATCAACTACAGGGCATACCGGTTGTTGAACCAGCCTGGTTACCGCAACGACATCCCAAACCGCTGGTACTGGTATATGTGCGTAATCACGGGGCACGCGAGAAAATCCAGTCATTTCTGGCAAGGGCCACTTACCAGCGCGGCCGTGACTTCCTGTTTATTGGATAAATTCCTGCCCAAACAATAGATTGTTAAAGATTCACCCACCTTCGCCGACATCCCCGGTATTATTACAAAGGTCAAGGTAAACGAATGACCGAATCAACAGCAAACAAACCAGGCATCCTGGTAGTCGACGATTCGCGGCTGATGCGTGTGGCTGCACGCAAGATATTGAAAAATGATTTCGAAATCCTTGAGGCGGAGGATGGCGAAGCCGCCTGGGATGTCCTGCAGGATAACCGACAGATCAATCTGGTGATGTCTGACCTGTCCATGCCCAACCTGGATGGTCTGGGACTCCTGAAAAAAATCCGCGAATCATCGGAACCGCGCTGCAAAGAACTGCCGGTGATAATAGTCACTGGCGCCGAAGATGATGATGGCAGCAAAAACATCGCGCTGGCCGCGGGTGCCAGCGACTTCATCACCAAACCGTTCGAATCCGTACAGTTGCTGGCGCGTGCCCAGGCACAGGCAAAACAACAACGTACTCAACAGGCGCTCCACGACAGCGAAACCAGCAAACAGCAACTGGAAAAACAGAGCGGCGTGGATTCGCTTACCGGCCTGACCAACCAAAGCGCCTTCCTCAAGACTATTGAAGAAAGTCTTTCCTATACCATCAGGCACAGAACCGAGCTGGCCATACTCATGGTCCAGGTCGATAAGTATAAAGCTCTGTTTCTGCACCGTGGCAAACGAACCGCCGAAGAAGTGCTGCGCCGGCTTGCCCG
>CAZRKQ010000040.1:0-2519 GCA_964600755.1 uncultured Thiotrichaceae bacterium | reverse complement strand
GATCAAGACAACATGAGTATTGCGGAATTCGAGGAAATATCCCTGACACTGGGCATTGGCGGGCTCATCCTGCTGATGATTTTTATACTCTACAAGCTGGGCAAAGACTCGGGCGCCGGCAAGTTCGGCACCTTCGTCATTTTTCTTGCCCTGGGTATGGGTATTTTCGGATTCGCCGCCAAGTCAGTTATCAAGCTGTTTGTTGAGATCTGATTGCAAGCAGCGACAGCCCGTACTATGGCTTGATATAGGCGTAGCCTTCCTGCTGTAACTTGGCTACTTCTGCGACACCGCTTGGAACGATATCTTCCTGGTCTACGTTGTACAGGTCAGATTCCATGTCCACCTTGCGCCCGCGTACGGTATTGGCACATACATTGAAGGCAACACCCTGATCTTTTAAGCCGTCGATTTTTGCCGTCATTTTTTCATTTGCATTGGCATGCTTGAACTTCGGCAGATCTGCCAGCGAATCCGGCTCCAGTAATAAAGCCAGGCCATTGCCATGCAGGACCACCTTGATCTCAACATTGTCCTTGCCTACGGCATTGATATGGTTCTGGATATTACGCAGCGCCCCGGCCTGCATCTTGGGATTATCGTAATTGATGTGATAGACGACTTTCTGTTTGGCGTAGCCGTTGTCGGCATAGGCATCACTGGATTGCAGCGCAGCGCCGGTTATTAGCAGTACTGCCATCAACAGCGCAGATAGTAATTCTGATTTGGTTTTCAACATTATACCCTCCGTAATTTAGCCACTGATTTGGGCCATCATTTTTATAAAACGTATTGATTCATACAATCCAATACAAGCGTGTCCTATATAGACGCAGCCGGGAGTGAATTATTCGACCGGGTTACCATTATCGGCAAGAATCATTAACCCTGTAATAATTACGCGATTTAGTCTGTGACGCCCTTGTCAGTACCATTGCCGCTGCCCGTTAGACACGTTTTCTCACCAGCCTGTCTCAGAATGATTACAAATAACCTGGTATTCATCATGTCGTAGTTGCCCTGCATCTCGGATGGGAATGTCTATACTAAGCTTACGCACAGATAAAAGGTCAAGAGATGAAAGTTGCCCCCTACCTGAAGGTCCTCGCTGAAAAAGACGGTTCTGACGTCTATCTTTCAACGGGTGCCAGACCCAGTGCCAAGTTCAATGGCATACTCAAACCGTTGGGTAAAGAACGGTGCCCACCGGGATATGTAGAAACGCTTGCCAATGAGTTAATGAACGAATCTCAGCTCGAAGACTTCAGAAAAAAACCGGAAATGAACCTGGCACTGTCGCTGCCAGGTATCGGGCGTTTTAGAGTCAATATTTTCAAACAACGCAATGAAGTCGCGATGGTGATCCGAAACATCCAGACCGTAATTCCTGAGTTCGACACGCTGGGGCTGCCGGACGTGCTGAAGAAAGTTATCATGGTGAAACGCGGTCTGATCCTGTTTATTGGTGGCGCCGGATCAGGTAAATCAACCTCGCTGGCAGCATTGATTGACCACCGCAATGTCAACTCCCACGGTCATATCATCACCATTGAAGACCCGATCGAATTCATCCACCAGCACAAGGGCTGCATCGTCAACCAGCGAGAAATCGGCATGGACACTGACTGCTTCGAAGATGCGCTCAAGAATACGTTGAGGCAGGCACCTGATGTTATTCTGATCGGCGAAATCCGTGACCGCGAGACCATGGAGCATGCGCTCGCTTTTGCCGAAACCGGCCACCTGGCGATCTCGACACTGCATGCGAACAATGCCAACCAGGCGCTTGACCGAATCATAAACTTTTTCCCGGAAGAGAAACGCCTGCCCCTGCTTGCTGATCTGTCTCTTAACCTGCGGGCCTTTGTATCGCAGCGCCTGGTGCATACCGTCGATGGCAAACGCTGTGCAGCAACCGAAGTCCTTCTGAATTCTCCACACATCGCCGACCTGATCAAGGCCGGTGACGTCGGCGAAATCAAGGAAGTGATGGAGAAATCAGCAACCATAGGCATGCAAACATTTGATATGTCTTTATTCAATCTATACGAGAGCGGAAAGATATCGCGTGATGAAGCACTGAGGAACGCCGATACCGAAAACAACCTGCGCCTCAAAATGGAACTCAGTGAAAAAGGCGCTTCACATACAGCAGCAGGCAATGATAATCACGATAATGCACTCGATGATCTGAATCCATTGTTTCCTGAAGATGATAGTCCCAGCGAACAATCGGCAAGCTGACTATTATTAACAAGCCGGGATAATTATCGGTTACTGAAGACAGTGACTTAAAGAGTAATAGTCCGAATGAAGTCTAACAGTCAGTATCTTCTTCACTTGAGCTATGATTCTTCGTCAGGACGAACGTCCCAGGCTATATAAAAATACTACGGATGTTTACTCTCGCAAAGGCGCAGAGAACGCAAAGGTATATGTGTTTTTTGTTCCATGAAATAATTTCGTTGTATTCCTCTTCCTTTGCGTGCCTCGCGCCTTTGCGAGAGAACAAGACGTTA
>CAZRKQ010000039.1:0-65016 GCA_964600755.1 uncultured Thiotrichaceae bacterium | reverse complement strand
CTGTAGCGTTTCTGCGCACACGTGTTGATGAAACACGTCCCTGTGTTTCACCCTTCGGGTGCATAGGCATCCTAATTCGCTCCAGGCGAATTAGTCCATCAAACCATAGCTATTGCTATGCTTTTCAGTCCAGACGCGCACCCAGAAACACTACAGATGCACCTGAATCCGAAATCCTGGTGAGAAATGCGGGCTAATAACTTTGTTACCTGAATAAAATCTTCAGGTATGATTCGGGTTAATGAGCCCGTCAGATTCAACTCCACCCTTATCGACAATTTTTGTCCTTTCAGCAGCCGCACTCGCCTATGAAGTGCTGCTGATCAGGCTGTTCTCGATTATTCACTGGCATCATTTTGCATTTATGGTCATCAGCATTGCCCTGCTGGGTTATGGCGCCAGTGGCAGTATGATCACTATATTTCAGCGCGGTCTTCTGCAGCGCTATAACAGCGTGCTCATATTCAACGCGGTAATGTTCGGGATTTCTGCGATCATCTGCTTTATTGCAGTCCAACAGTTGCCCTTCAATGCGCTGGAAATATTATGGGACACGAGCCAGTGGCAGCGTTTGTTCATGAGTTATTTGCTGCTGACCTTGCCGTTTTTCTTTGTTGCAAATGCGATTGCACTGACTATGGCACGTTATAGTGACCGCATTGCCCTGGTTTATGGTGTCGACCTGATTGGTGCCGGTATTGGCGCCATTGCGATTCTACTGCTGTTGCAGTTCCTGCCACCGGATGCGGTGCTGCGAATTCTCGGTGTCCTTGGTATTGTTGCAGGCCTGCTTGCAATTCATAAATTAGCCTGCCTTGGTCGCATGCTTGTCAGTTCATTGCTGGTGCTTTTGACTGTAATCATAATATTTGCACCTGCCGACTGGTTTGAATTACGCCTGTCAGAATACAAGGGGCTTGAACAGGTTTTGCTGATAAATGGCACTGAGCATCTCCAGCGCCATTCAAATTCAATTTCACAGGTAGATGTTGTCGAAAGCAAAGATATACCTTTGCGCAACGCTCCAGGCATGAGTCTGCTGAGCCCGTCGGGAACACCTGATCAACTCGCCGTATTCCGCGACGGTGATGAAATGACCACGATTGATCAACGCAACAATACGGATTCTCTTGTTTACCAGGACTATATGAGTTCGGTTTTGCCCTATCATATTCACGACTCACCGCAAAAAGTCCTGGTGCTCGGCTCATCGACCGGTAACGAACTGCTTCAAGCGACGTTGCATAACGCCGCTCAGATTGATGCGGTGGAATCCGACACACTGCTGACAAAACTGATTACCGAGGACTACGCAGAGTACTTTGGCTGGGAACATATTAAAGAACGCATCAGTTTTCATATCATCTCGCCGCGCGGTTATGCCGCGTCCAGCGATGAAAAATATAACATTATCGTAACTGGTGTTC
This sequence comes from uncultured Thiotrichaceae bacterium, assembly GCA_964600755.1. Lineage (GTDB taxonomy): Bacteria > Pseudomonadota > Gammaproteobacteria > SZUA-229 > SZUA-229 > JABDQW01. The sequence goes on along the minus strand of CAZRKQ010000039.1, from coordinate 63,589 downwards.
CCGGCGGATCAAGTGGTGGCGCTGCAGGTGTACATGCACTGGCGACGTCATACAATTTTACAATCGAGGCACTCGAGAAATACTTGGGCCTGCTCGAGCCTGATGGCCTGCTATCAATTACATTCTGGACCAGTACCCCGGCACGTGGAAACCTGCGCTTGTTCGCGACTGCTGTTGAGGCCCTGGGAAGATCCGGCTTTGATGATCCAGGCAATAACATTGCATGGATCAGAAGCTGGAATACAGCAACACTCATCATCAAGAACGGCGCCCTTGCCAAAGACGAAATAAAACGTATTAGAGATTTCAGCACGGCACGCGCATTTGACCTTGCCTGGCTGCCAGACGTTAAAGCAGACGAGGTCAATCGCTTTCAATTATTACAGCAACCCATCTACTACATGGCAGCAACGTCATTACTGTCAACATCCTCGAAAGATTTTATTAATAACTACAAATACAACATCAAGTCAGTAACTGACGATAATCCTTATTTTAATAACACATTTAAATGGTCAAGCCTTCCGGAACTGCTCAGCATTTCCGGTCGTGGCGGTATTGCAATGATCGATGTTGGCTACCCTACCTTGCTATTTACCATGCTGCAGGCAATCATTGCAGCCGTAGTACTCATCTTGCTACCTCTGGCATTTGTCAGGCGAGACAAGTCTTCGAAGTTAGCAGAACGCAGGAACATCGTGATCTACTTTGTCAGCCTTGGACTTGGATTTTTATTCATTGAACTTGCCTTTATTCAGAAATTCACCCTCATACTGAGTCAGCCTCTATATGCTGTTGCGGCTACACTGTGTGCATTCCTTATTTTTTCCGGCCTTGGCAGCCTTTATGTACAACACAAAATAGCTTCTTCTCCACTTCTGATTGTTCAGAAAATGTTAAGCCGGTCAGTTACCTTGATTGCAATCATCACACTGGTTTATATCTTCGCTCTCCCGCTTTTAACTGATTTTATTATGTCCATGAATGAACCCTTGCGAATAGCTGCAGCAATTCTGCTTGCAGCACCACTGGCTTTTGTTATGGGCATGCCGTTTCCACTTGGGCTGACCGGAACACGCCATAACGACCCGCAACTGATGCCATGGGCCTGGGGCATCAATGGCTGCGCATCGGTACTGAGCGCAATACTGGCCATCTTGCTGGCCATCGAAATAGGCTTTAGTGGTGTTATGCTGAGCGCAATCCTGCTCTATGCTCTCGCCTGGATGAGTCAACCCGTATTAAAAACCAAATAATATAATTTATAAATGTTTTTCATGGCATGGATATATACTCCTTTGCAGACTCTGCCTAATTGCGTATATATTTATTACATATACAGTTTCTATTTATACGCATCCTGCACAACTATTTTTCACCGCAGAGACGCAGAGAAATAATAGAATAATTTTTAAAGGCTAATGGTATTTACAATCCTGAAGAAGGAAGGAAACTAATATACCTTAGTTATGTAATATTTATCTGGTGCTTTACGGGTAAAGCTTTATTACATAAAAAACAAAATTTATTTCTCGGCGCCTCTGCGTCTCTGCGGTAAATTAACTTAAAATATTATCCCTATTAATACGCATCTTGCGTAGTACGCATAACGCCAGGCATTGGTAAAAACGGGCCCAGCGCTTCGCGGTTCCACCAGTTTCCTGACTGCAGCCTTTGTTCAGGCGTTGTGAAGGTATATTTATATGCATCTACATTGATGTATCGCGGGGCTTCGTCAGGAAATGGGTTGTTATCCAGCAATGCTATTACATCAGGTGAATTATCCAGCAGGGCATATAAGAACTCCTCAAACCAGGGCAAGTGTTTGGCATGCAAAGTTACAAACCACATCTGCCAGTCAAGCCTGGGCTGGTGCGGCATAACAAGCCGCGGCCGCTCATCAAGGTAGCCGGGTTTATACCTGAAACGGTACGTCTTCCACTCTTTGCCATCAATAGAGCCCGATAGTTCAAGTTCGATTCTCTCTGTTGTCATCGTCGGGAACACGTGATACATGTTCACCACCCGGTACGCGTCCATATGTTCAAGCATTTTGCCCGCGCTGCCGCCTGTAGTCTGTCCTGTTGACAGCATCCAGAGCTGCGCAAAACTGACAACAAGTATAATTGCAGCCATTATGGCAATAGATGCAGTACGCAATTGAATGACCAACTTGTCACGTACCTGCACGATCAGAATCGATGGCTGCAGCCTTGCCGGCATAACATGACGTAGCGCCCTGTCATCAAATAAAAACAGGCACAGCGCGATTGTCAGCAAGTTTATCCAGTTATGATTACTGGTAAGAATAATAAGTACCTGCCAGAAGATCGTGATCCACGCTGCTGCAAAGCGCCAACGCCGCGGCATGAACATCATAAAGGGCACCAGAATTTCAATGACCAGGGTCGCCGCAGTAGCTGAACGCAGTACGAACTCGGGTAATTGATGAACATACCATGCCAACGGGTTGGGCAATGGCTGGACCTCAAAGTAGGTATTTAACGCAGTCAATCCCGACCATGCCGGATCACCGCTTGTCAGCTTGGACAGTCCTGACATGAAGCGTAGCTTGAATAGCAGCCAGCGAAACAGCCATATAATAATACCCGAGCGCGACCCGAGAAAAATAGCCAGGAAGCCGGCTTCCAGCAATAACCCGTCCCACTGAAAATGCAGAAAAGGCTGACAGATATTGAATAACGAAAGATAAAGTATAAACGCGATGATTAATGCAGGTCGTTGCCACCAGTTGAAAAGAATCTGAAGTGAGACAATACAACCGTAAACAGTTGCACCAACAAGCGCGATATTACTGTGAGCTAACCAGAAGATGGTTGGTAGTCTGTAATAGCGTTCACTTCCAGTCTCGGCGGCTGCGTACGCCAGCAGGTCCGCCACGGGCAATATACCCTGCTCGCCGACCAGCCCCTGGATCTGTACCAGCAGCGACGCAAAAGCAATCAGGTAGATAATGCCCAGCAGGCGTAGAAATAACCACGATACCAGTTCGTAGTCCTGGTATAACACCCAGCCTTTTACGGCCTCACCCGCCGCCCTGTATCTTCGCGATAGATCATGCGTCTGCATGCCAGGGCAATAACTCCGGTGTGATTACATGCAGATGTGTTTTCTCGTCTATGTTTGGCAGGCTATCGAACACCAACTGCAGGTCTCTTGTTGCATCATGACCGTTAGTGGCTATTACCAGGCGAAAGCGATTATAACCATGAAGATCGCGATACTGCTTTCCGGCATTAACAAGCTTGCCAAGATGGCTGGCCATGTCATGCCAGTCTTCAGGAGCAAATACGGCTACGAATAAACGCCCGCCTATTTCATACACGGTATTTGCAGATGAAAATATACCGGATTGCTCAGTTACAGTGATATCCTCGAACACCTCATCAGGGCAGGCGCAGCCCAGGTGCTCTCGAACAAATTCCTTTATAGATGTATCTTTACGCCTGGTATCATTCATCTGAAATGATTGTACATAACACACGGCGGTCACTTCTTGGACCATCAAACTCGCAAAAGAAAACATTCTGCCATGTAGACAAACCCAGGCGGCCTTCTATAATGGGTATGGTTTCAGAAGGCCCTACGAGACCGGATTTCAGATGTGAATCACCATTTCCATCCTGTGCATCATGCAGCCATACACCCTTGGGTATCATTTTTCGCAGCAAATTCACCACATCGGTTTGTATGCTTTCGTCCCAGTTTTCCTGAATCATAATAGCGGCCGTTGCACCCTGTGCGTAGACATTCACCAGGCCATATGCAACACCACTCTGTTGCACAAGCGCTTCGACCAGTGGCGTAATATCAATCAGTATTTCACGCTGATGGGTCTGTAATGTGATTGTTTCCTGCATATTGAATCGGTTTTGTTATAACAATGTGGCGCCTTCAGCCAGTCCGGCTGGTGCTATTTCGTCAATTTGTGCGAGCGTCTCGGCATCCAGTTGAACGTTTGCTGATGCCGCATTCTCTTCAAGCCGTTCAGGCTTGCGAGTACCGGGAATAGGAATAATATCCTCACCCTGATGCAACAACCAGGATAGTGCCAGTTGAGCCGGCGTTATCCTGAAATCTTTCGCTAGTTGCATCAGTGGCGCGAACCTGTCCCTGTTGATATCAAGATTGTCACCAGTATATCGAGGATTGTTTTGACGAAAGTCGTCTTCAGCTAATGACTTGACCTCGCCTGTCAAAAACCCGCCACCAAGCGGTGACCATGGGACCAGGGCGATTCCCAGTTCGCGCAAAGTTGGCAGTAGCGTCGCTTCGACTTCTCGTCGCCATAAAGAATACTCATATTGTACTGCGGCAATTGGGTGAACCGCATTGGCACGCCTGACCTCATCGGCTGACACATTGCATAAACCGAGATAACTAACATCACCTGCCTGTACACATTCAGCCATGGCGCCGACTGTTTCTTCAATGGGTATAGAGGGATCCGGGGAGTGTGCATACCACAGGTCAATAATATCGACACCAAGCCTGGAGCGACTGAGCTCCAGTGATTTTTTGACATACGAAGGTGTGCCATTTATCTTTAATGAAAAACCCCAGCCTGTCTGCAGTTCACTACCTGTTTCGTTTTCATCGTAAACAATGCCAAACTTGGTGCAGATAAACGCATCATCCCGGCGACCTTTAATTGCTCTGGCTATTAGCGACTCATTGTGCCCGGCACCATAAGCATCCGCCGTATCAATGAAATCCATGCCAAGATCAAGCGCGTGCTGTATCGTTGCAATTGCCTGTGCTTCATCAACACTCCCATAGAGACCTTCCAGCACCATCGCGCCATAGCCAAGACAGCCAACCTCTGGCCCCTTATTACCAAGCTGGCGTCTAGAAATCATTTTTTCCTCCTTTGTTTATTGATGCCGTGCATCAAGCAAGCAATACCGCAAGTATTCCGGTCATGAATATACCGTCGAATGTACCCGCACCGCCAATTGACGCAACCATCGCTCCCATATTTGAAACGTGCCTGAAATTTAACAAATCGGCACCGACCAGCACACCCATCGTACCACTAATGTAGGCAAGCGGAGCGCTCAACTCATCGTTGATAATTATTGCAATGATTGCAGCAAACAATGGCGCGATCAGCATCGGCATACCAATTCCTGTGCCCTTGACTGGAAAACTGTAAACATAGCTGATCAGCGTCACCAGCAATATACCAGGCAGAATTTCATACAGCATAAGAGGCTGGGTTGAAAACAGGTAAATAGAGAACAGCAACGGGATCAGACAGCCGCCAACATTAACTGCTATTAACGTTCTCCCGCTCAGATGCTGCAGGTACGGACGCAAATATCCAGGTATGTAAGTATCTCGCACCTTAATCGTCGTCTTCGATTTAATGGTAAACAGCGGAATATTTATAAGGCTACCGAACAATGAGCAGAACAGTAATACAAATGCAGACTCCCGGGTAAGCCCCAGTTTACTGAAAGTTATACTGATAATACCGACATGCACCACCACCAGCAGCAGTACAAGAGCCAGGATAAATACTAGCAGGCGTGCATTTTGTTTTTGCGGATTCATACTAAGCTATTTTTCGTAATATTCAGCAAATATATTAACCGCAGAGGCGCTGAGATATTAAAATTGTTGCGCCAACTATTATGACTTTACTCGTACAGCAGCAGATAAATAGTACATAACAGACGTTTATTAGTGTTTCCTATCTTAATAAGAAAATTAACTTCAGCGGCTATAAACACATCATGTATTTTCTCTGCGCCTCTGCGCCTCTGCGGTAAAATCCCCTATAAATAACTGGCAATAATAATCAATTAAAATAAAGCTGCACAGAAATATCTATGCACCATCATTACCTGAGAATGTCTTTATTTGTTCAAGCAAGTTGGCTGCATCAAAATCTGCCTCAGTATCAATTTTAATCAAACTGGATATTTCTGTATCATGCAATGGTGTTGCAGTGGCAAGCTGGTGTTCGAGTATTGACAGATCCGCATCGGATACATCTTGTGTTCTGGCCTTAATGCGCTGGCGCAGCGTTTCGGCAGAAGCGGTAAATTCCAGAATAATAAACGGTACCTGTTGTTGATATGCCAGTTCCCGGAATGGCTGCCGCTGTTCATACTTGAGAAATGCAGCATCTATTATGACTGTAAAACCAGCTTCAAGTACCTTCTCTGCCACAAGCCTGAGTTTTGCATAGGTTTTTTTCCCTGCCTTAACTGAATAGATACCTTCGCCAATCTCTTCCTTGCTGTCAGTGTCAGGGTGAATTCCAAACAGTCTTTTGCGTTCGACATCAGAGCGGATACGAATCGCACCAGCTAATTCAACTAAAGGCTGGGTCATTGTGCTCTTGCCTGATGCGGACAAACCGCGAGTGATAATCAGCTTCGGCTTTACAGGCTCAGTGTAAGATCGGGCCAGATCAAGGTAGGCAAAACATTCATTCTCAGCCTCGCGCCTCTCTGCATCTGTTATGCCCTGCTGTCCCGCCCTGATGGCATCGACCTTGGCTCGAACAAGGGCACGGTATGCCAGGTAAAAGTTAAATACCCGCATGCCCTGATAGTCACCGCATTGTTCAAGATAAGTATTCAGAAATCTATGTGCAAGTTGCGGCTGCTCTCTATCCTGCAAATCCATAACCAGGAATGCAACTTCAGACAGTGTATCGATCCAGCGCAATGCCGGATTGAATTCAAGGCAATCAAACGCAAGCGGCCTGCCATTGAACCAGACCAGGTTGCGCAAATGCATGTCACCATGACATTCGCGAATAAAACCGTCACGTTTGCGTTGTTCAAATATCGGCCTTAATAAATTAAATGCTGCCTTGCTCCAGCCTTCCAGTTGGGCAAGCTGATCATTGTATTTATTTGTATGCAGATGCTGTCTTATCTGGATGAAGTTTTCTGCAACAGGCTGGTATACGTGATCGGGATCACCAAAGTTGCTGTCTTCAGCAGCAATGTCTGTCGTTTGATGAAATTCTGCCACCAGCCTTGCAATGGCATCCATATGTGGTTTTCCGAGTTCGCCATTCTCAAGCATGTTATCCAGTTGTGCCTGCTGGGGAAACTGCACCATCTTGATGGCGTATTCAATCACGTCATCAGTACCGTGCAGCACCGGCAGTTCCCGGGTGCCTGAGATGGAAACTACATCCAGGTAGATTTCTGCTGCCAATCGGCTATTTAGCCGCAATTCCTCATTACAACAAAACAGGCGTTTTTCGAGTGTGGAAAAATCCAGAAAGCCAAGATCAATCGGTTTTTTTATTTTGTAAGCATATTCGCCGGTCAGGATGATCCAGGAGATATGGGTTTCGATAAGCTGAATATTTGCTACCAGATGGTCATAGACATCAGGCTTCAGTAAAGACCTGATTAGCACTGGCTGATCTTTGTCGTTCGCATTCATGGAATAATCGAAACAAATGAATACGGCCCATTATAAACGAGGCGCAGGAACGGCTGCACTTAAAAACTACAGCTGGCTTCTCCGCCCTTCTCTATCCAGCCATGGATCATTTTTTTCGTGGTGAATCGGCTGGCGCAATTGCCAGCATTATCGATCACAATCACGCCACCGCGACCCTGTACTTTACGCACCAGGTATTCGATGCCGGCTGCTGTTGCCCGCTCTGCATCCATGCCTTTCATGTAGATGAAATCCGAAATAGTTTTTGAAATAACTGAACGCATGAAATCTTCACCAAATCCCGTGGCTGAGACTGCGCAGGTTTCATTGTCTGCATACACACCTGCACCGACAATAGGCGAATCACCCACCCTGCCCATGCGCTTGTTGACTATGCCGCCCGTCGATGTAGCAGCAGCCAGGTTGCCATCAGGGTCGCGAGCTATTGCGCCTATAGTGCCGTATTTCTGGTCTTCACTGTCCTCTTCGGTATCGTCATGATCAAGCATGATCTTGTGCTGCAGACGGGCCTGGTGAAGCTGTTCAATACGCTCAGGCGTATAAAAATAATCTTCCGGTACGCGTTCCATGCCACAGTGATCGGCAAATCGCATGGCGCCTTCAGAAATCAGCATGACGTGTTCGCTTTCGGTCATTACCAGGCGAGCCAGCTGGACAGGGTTGGCTATATTATCTACGGCAGCAACAGCACCGGCAGCAAGGTCGCGGCCGTCCATGATGGCGGCATCCATTTCAACCTTGCCGTATTCATTCAGCACCGAGCCACAGCCAGCATTAAATACCGGGTCGTCTTCGAGCAGGCTGGCACAGGCTTCAACGGCCTGCAGAGCTGAACCACCCAGAACCATAACCTCGCGGCCGTGTTCGAGGATTCTGCGAATACTCTCGAGATATCGAAGTGCGGTTTTATTGTCTTTGACGTTATCGAGTGCGCCGGCCCCACCGTGCACCATCAGTGAATAGGTTCCTTTCTTGCTCATTTGTTATGCTTGTAGAATTCTTTAACGCGAGTATTTTCACATATCCGCAGCATAATTGCCTGTTAACCCGCATCTCGCCCGCTGGTGTGAAATGCGGGTTAAAGGCGGTGCTCCAGTTCGTCCAGCAGAGCCTGCTGGTACTCAGGCGAGCCTGCAAGCAACAGAACCAGTTTACCTTCCAGCAAGGTGCCCCAGTTCACGATCACCAGGCCTTCACCGGTTTTCATATCATATTCAATATCATTCAGGTCAATATCGGACAGCTTCCGGTGCCTGGTTTTGAATGTGCGCGCCGTCCATTCAGGAATATCCAGTTTCTGTGCAATGACTGTTGGGTAGGATGCGCCATTAAATCTGGGGTTACATTCAATTGCGGGAAATCGCAGGCCACTCGGCGTGTCTACTACGGCCACATCAAAAGCGAAGATACCTTTAATCCCATTATCCTTGAGCCACCGGGCCATCGGTTCGATGGCGTCCCAGGGCTCATAGCCTGACGGAAAACGATTGCCTTGATGGGCACAACCCTCAAGTATCTGTTCACTGACCGCGAGTCGTACCAGCCTGTCATCTATGACACGATACTGAAGATTGAGAAAAAGACCGGTTTTAATTTCTTCCTGCACCTGTACTGGCACATCAGCATCAAACTTGTCGATAGCATCACGCAGTTCTTCACGGTTTGCACATCGATAGATACCAACCCCCGATACTGAAATGGCAGCTTTTAGATAACAGGGCATATTCAGTGACACAATTTCATACTCGGAGATTTCATCTACACTGTTGTAGCAATGCGTCTGAGGTACTTCAATTCCAAGCTCTTCGGCCAATGCCATAAAATTATTCTTCGAGTTGATATATTCAACCGCATCGACCCAGGCAGGATCTTCCCACACGCTCGCCTCTTCCGGACCAAAGTAAAAAACAGATGGCGTAAAACCCTTATGCAGAGACAATTCGCAAATATCAACATCCCAGATAACGTTCTCGCTATGGCTCAGGCCAACACGGCGATAGTGCCTGGTAATATCTCTCCACAGGGGTTTGAGTTGAGGATTCAACTGAATGAAATCATCCGGCTCGGTAAGACCCAGGGCTCGGCCTGAGTAAAGATGGTTACCAACTACACCATCAGCTGTACAACGCATGATGTCGTGATTGACAATGTATCGACCTGAAGGCAGGTAACCGTGACTGCTACCGGTTGACATAGCACTACCTCGAATAAATATGTATGTATTGCTATTAGTGAAAGCAGGATTGATGCCAACTTGATACAACAGGAAATCAATTAGTTACAGACACATACTTATTTAAATCGCACCTATATAGATCACAGCCATGGACTGCTGCTCAATCGTAGTGCATACAGCAATAAAGGCCGCAGCCATTGATGCTAAAATTAATAGCTATATCTACCAAGGAATCTGAACATGAGATGTAATGCGGACCGCCTGATAGAGGCCCTGGTTACTGCACAATTACAGGAAGAACATGCTATTGCAGCCATTAAAGCGCGGCGGACATGGGACAAGTCAAAAACCCATGTGGTAACAGTTTCACGAAATTATGGCGCACTGGGTAAGGAAGTTGCTCAGCTGCTGGCAGACACCCTGGAAGTGCGCTGTTGTGACCGTTATATCCTTCAGGAAGTGGCTCGACGTGCGGATATTGACGAGGAGCTTGTGCGGGTTCTCGATGAACATATCAGCCATATCGACAAGCACTGGTGGGAAGCGCTAATTCATAAAGACACCTTCAATTATGAAGACTATTACAAATACCTGGTTAAAACGGTGTTCTCTATCTCCCTCAGAGGTGGTGTCATTATTGGTCGCGGTGCAAATTTGATTCTTGGTCCGGACAGGGCTTTCCGTGTTCGAATTGTAGGCAGCCCCGTTAAATGCGCCGAGCGTGTTGCCGAAGAAGAGAATATCAGCTTTGAAGAAGCAAAACAGAAAGCACACGACGTTGACCAGGAACGCGCTGAATATATCAAGAAATTGTATGACACCGATATAGACGATCCACTATCCTATGATCTTGTTTTGAACTCCGACCGTTATGATCGTGTTCAACTGGTGGAACTGATCCTTGAAGCCATGCAAAAATCCGGCTACGAGCTGCAAACTGACGTTTTTGATTCGTTAAGGAAATTAGCTTGACATGTGATTTACCGCAGAGGCGCGGAGACGCAGAGTTGTTAATTGTTGTAGGAGCGATTTTAACCGCGAATTATTAATGTTCGCGACTAAAGTCGTTCCTACGAATACCTGCCATAGCTTCTGCGTCTCCGCGCCTCTGCGGTTGAATAATATTCTTAAGTAGCGGAATCATACTTGGAATATGCTTCGCTTCATCCAGGCTACAGAACTGTCAGGTCTGAACCACTATCCGTTAGCGCCAATTACCGTTAGAAACGATTCAGAAAGTTCTCCGCGGCCGGCTTTATCGATGATTTCTTCTGAGGCTTGCAGGATTTCAGCAAGCGGGCCGGTTAGAAACACTATGCCAAGCTGAAGCGTTCCGCGAATATCTGCAACCGGATTTTGCTTGTTCGGATGTTCAGGCGGAAGAAACACCAGCTGTATTTCATCAACATCATCCGGCATGGACTCACAACCGCCGCCAGGTGCAACGTATTCAAGAAGCTCTTCCGGAGTACGCAAGGCCACAGTATCTTCTTTGAAGTCCCTGTCGCCTGTATTCAGGCTGAATTCGATAGTAATAGGTGCCATTCATTTCACTCCCATGGTGTAACAGTGATATTTCTTAACTGATCATCATAAATCAATGCTATTGGGTCAGCCATGATCTACAGCATAAATTTGATAAATTATTGGCTACCTGGCCCCTGCAACCGATTCCACAAGTTCTTGCACAAGACTGAAATTGGCATTCACATTAAACGATTATGCATCATGCTTGCTGAATACCAGGTAGTAATTCGTGCGCAGCAAGGGTTTGTCATCGATCAAGCGGAAGCCTGCTTTTGTGATTTCATCAATTACAATATCCTTACCGGCACGCACGTGACCCATCACCCACCTGGAGCTGTGCCGCGGATCACGCCGGAAATCGATCACAATGAGCGTTCCGCCCGCACGGAGGGCTTGATGGATTGAAGACAGCATGCTGCCCGGGTACTCGAAATGATGGTAGGTATCGACCAGAAATGCCAGCTCGATCGTAGCCGGCGGCAGCATCAGGTCTTGTTGACTGTTAACCACGCCTTTAACATTGGTGAATCCCTGCTCGCGGGTAGATCGCAGGATATTTTCGATAAATGGCCGCGAAATATCAACTGCATATACCCTGCCTTCAGGCTCGACCCTTTCGGCAAACAGGCGGGTGAATAGACCTGTCCCGGCCCCGATATCAGCAACTATCATACCCGGCCTGACTCCAGCAGCATCTACAATGTTATAGCGTTTGTCATAGACTTCCCTGCCCGGTCGTTCAAACGTATTGACCCATTGCTGCCAGTCCGGGTTCTGGTAATAACTATTGATGCCTGGACTTACACTCCGCTCCTGCGCATGCGATATAGAGGCAATAATGAGGATGCTCAATATACAGTAAGTTAGTTTACTGGTCAGTCTTGATGTCGAGTGGTTCATTGAATCCTCCGAGTTAGGTGATCTATAAGCCGGAATTTGATATTTCCCTATGAAGGACATATATACCTTGCATTTGTTCTTCCGCACAACAATAAATACAGTTTGTGAATTTCCATTACTATGGTCACAGTCAATGCCAGCCCCAGCAGTTCAAGCCAGTGTTCTATTGACACCGGCTGGATCCGGAGCACACCACTGATCCAGGGTGTATACATTGCACCGATGTGTATCAATTGCGCAGTCAATGTGCCAAACAGGAGTATGCGATTACGCATCGGATTATGCCGGAATACGGACAGAGTTTCTGAACGACAATTGAACACATGCACATTCTCAAACAGCACCATCAGTAGCAAAGTACTGTTACGCGCTTCCTCAACGGTATAGCCCCAATCTAGCAATGTCCTGAAAAGGAAAAATGCGACGATACCTATCACCAGCGCAGAGCTGATGACACGCTCGATCATCATACGGTTGAAAATCGATTCTTTGGGCGAACGTGGATGCTGCCGTAACTCATCGCCCTCACCCGGTTCGAATGCGAGAGCAACATCCTGGATACCATTGGTGACCAGGTTAAGCCACAGCAACTGCACCGCTAGCAACGGTAAAGGAAGCCCTGTGAACAGGGCCAGCGTGAACAGCACCAGTTCAGCAGCACCTGTGGAGATCAGCAAAAATATGACCTTGCGCACGTTTGAATAGGATATACGTCCCTCTTCTACACCGGATACGATGGAATTGAAGTTATCATCAGTAATAATGATTTCTGCGGTTTCGCGTGCCACATCAGTGCCGCTTTTGCCCATGGCTACACCAACCTGTGCTGCCTTTAATGCCGGCGCATCATTGGCACCATCACCGCTGACCGCGACGAAATGTCCGTTACGCTGAAGCGAACGTACTATATCGAGTTTCTGTGAGGGTTCCACGCGTGCGAAAACATGTGCGCGCCGGGTGAGTTCATCAACTTCTTCATCGGTTCTTGTGGCATGCAGCTGCGGTCCCGTAACAATTTGCGCTTCATGTTTTGCCAGCCCCAGTTCCTGTGCAATTGCCAACGCTGTCGCCGGATGATCGCCGGTAACCATTGCCACCTCGATACCTGCATTGCGGCAGGTTGCTACCGCCTCTTTAGCTTCCGGGCGCAAGGGATCAATCATGCCAACCAGGCCTAGCAAGGTCAGGCCATGTAAGTGCTGTTCACCGAACACCTCGCCAGCTGGCGGCTCCTTATCGCTGCTCGCAAGCGCGAGTACGCGATAGCCCTGGCAGGCAAGTTCAGTTGCCTGCTGTTCAAGACTGGCGATATCAATAGACACATCCTCACCTGGCAGCGCCATGCTGTCACACATCGGCAGTAATTTCTCAAAGGCGCCTTTGACAAACATGCGGCGCCTGTCTCCAACCTGGTTAAGACTGGCTGAAAACAGACGCTCTGATTCAAAGGGTATCGTGCTCACTTCGGGAAAATCATTGATCGTCCTGGCTTTTACGATACCGGCCTTGTGCGCCATCACCAGCAAGGACACATCTACGGCATCACCATAATGTCTCCATTGATGATCATGCATCCCCAAAAAGCCGTCATTAGTCAGTATTGATGTAAGACACAAACGTTCCAGTAGCACCCTCTCTTCATCTGAGTGCGACTCATGCGGCGGTAAAATATCTCCAACTGGCACCATACCTTCACCTGTAATCTCCCAGTTATCCCCATTTGGAAAGCGGATGCGCCTGGCTGTCAGCTCGTTTACAGTCAGTGTGCCGGTCTTGTCAGTTGCTATGTAGGTACACGAGCCTAGAGACTCAACCGCAATCAGGCGGCGAATAATGACGTTTCGTTTTGCCATTCGCCGCATACCTATGGCAAGTGCAACCGTGAGGGCGACCGGCAAACCTTCGGGTATAACAGAAACAGCCAGCGCGACCGCCAGCATGAATATTTCAGCAAACGGCATGCCCCGGGTAATAGACACGGCGGCCATTAATAATGCAGCGAGACCTACGATTATGGCTATTCTGTGAGTAAATCTTTCCATGCGAACCAGCAATGGCGGTTTCGCTGATTCACCGGAGATAACCTCGGTAGCAATATTACCGAGCTCAGTTGACAGTGCAGTAGCCACCACAACACCATTCCCCCTGCCGCGGTTGACCATGGTTCCGGCAAACACCATATTGCGACGATCGCCGACGAAAGTATCAATCTGCAGCACATCACCCGCTTTTTTAAGCACTGCAGCCGATTCACCCGTCAGCAATGACTCGTCAACCTCAAGATCATGACTGGATAGCAGGCGTACATCTGCCGGTATCTTTTCACCTGACTCCAGTAACAAAATGTCGCCCGGCACCAGGTCCTCAGAATTGATTTCGTATGTATCACCGTCACGTAATACCCGGCTCTGCGTAGTAACGAGTTGCTGCAAGGCAGTGGCTGCTCGCTGGGCGGAAGATTCCTGTATTGTTCCGATGATGGCATTAATCAGCAACACGCCGGTAATAAAGGCCGCATCCGACCATTCCTGTATTACCAGTGAAAAAATCGCCGCAGCGACCAGGACATAAATCAGCGGACTTACAAATTGACAAAGAAATATCATTGCCAGTGCTGGCGGTTTTGACCGAGGCAGGCTGTTTGGACCGTACAGCTCGAGCCTGGATTCTGCTTCTTCTGTGGTAATACCCTGAGTTGAGGTATTCAACTGCCTGACGATGACATCGTCATGAACCGCGTGTGGTGCCGAAGGAAGTAAACCAGCCGCAGCGCCATGATCAACGTCTTTATTGTCCGTAACCCGGGAACTGCTCATACTGATCCGGAACCTGCCTGTTGCTGTTTTCTGTGAGAGTGTATTCTAACGAATGTTGGTATTGATATAGCAATGTCGATCAAGAAATATACATTTTCATGACATGGTAAATTACATAAATACTGAAAGTCACCTTTAGCCACCGTCTGTGCGACAATAATTGAATTGCCAGGATATACCGTAGATGAACAGTTTTGAACGAGAAAGCATGACTTTCAGGGAGGGTGTCGACCTTATGGTCGACCGTGCCGCGCTCACAATGGGATTGAGCCCGGACGCAGTCAGGGTTGTAAAGGCATGCAATGCCGTATTGCAGCTCAAGTTTCCGGTAAAGCTAAAACACAGAACCGAAGTCATCAGTGGCTGGTGGGCAATTCACAGTGCACATCGACTGCCGGCTAAAGGTGGAGTGCGCTACTCACCCATTGTATGCATGGACGAAGTCGAAGCACTCGCTGCACTCATGACATATAAGTGCGCTATAGCTGATATTCCATTTGGTGGTGCAAAAGGCGGTTTGATGATCGATCCCGATCACTATGACGAACATGAACTGCGTGAAATAACACGGCGTTTCACTATCGAACTCGCACGAAAGGATTTTATTCACCCTGCAACCAATGTCCCCGCACCTGACATGGGTACTTCATCAAGGGAGATGATGTGGATTGCAGATACCTACAAGACCCTGTTTCCTGAAGAATTGAATCACGATGCATGCGTTACCGGCAAACCACTAAATCACGGAGGTGTACACGGCCGTGTAGAAGCTACCGGCAAAGGCCTTCAATATGCTTTGCAGGAATTCTTTCACCATCCAGAGCTTGTGGCAAAGACAGGCCTGTCAGATGGGCTATCAAGTCAACGTGTCGTTGTGCAGGGCCTGGGTAATGTTGGCTTCCATACCGCCAAATCACTTTCAGAAGATCACGATACAAAAATTATCGCTATCATTGAGCGCGATGGCGTAGTCACCAACAATGATGGACTGAATGTGCATGACGTACGCCAGCATTATGTTGAAACAGGTGGCTTGAAGGATTTCCCCGATGGTAAATATTCGCCAAATGGAAGCGCCGCGCTTGAAATGGAATGCGACATCCTGATTCCCGCAGCTGTGGAATCCCAGATACACGCAGGCAATGCCATGCAGATAAAGGCAAAGATGCTTGTCGAAGGCGCCAATGGCCCGGTAACGTATGAAGCGGACGAGATCCTGAGAAGAAGAGGAATAACTGTCTTGCCTGATGTTTACGCAAATGTCGGCGGTGTAACCGTTTCGTACTTTGAATGGACGCGCAACATATCGCACATGCGCTTCGGACGCTTACAGCGCCAGTATGATGAAATGCGTGGCGAACGGATGCTATCTGCAATGGAAAATCTTTCTGACAGGAAAGTGGATGACCAGGTACGTAAAAATATTGTCAGCGGTGCAAGTGAACTTGATCTTGTGCGTTCCGGTCTTGACGACACCATGCGTATGGCTTTTCAGGATATCCGCGAAGTAATGAAACAATACCCGGATATAAAAGACTTTCGTACAGCTGCCTATGTACTTGCTCTTGGCAAGATCATACAGAACTATGAAGATATCGGGCTAGTCGAGAGTGACGCAAATACACACATATAAAAACTTTTATCCACAGATGAACGCAGATAAACACAGATATTAAACATGTAATTTGTCTGCGAAAAACGCAAAGGACGCGAAAGGCGTTAAAATCTTTAGTTATGTTTTTGTGTTGTTTGCGTTGTTTGCGTTGTTAGCGTTTTTCGCGGACCATTTTTCTTTTTGTAGTTTAATAAAGACTCTGGACTCCTGTGTTTACAGGAGTGGTAGCATAAAAATATCTGTGTTTATCTGCGTTCATCTGTGGACTTATGTGAATGTCCACGCAGGGTGATATCGGCTGGTCAAAATCAGACAATGAATATCAGATCAAGCGCGACCAGCTCGGCTGATTAATCGATCTTATTATTCGTCTTCGTAAGGCACTTCGAATTTCTTTGAAATCGCGTGCGATTTTTCCATTTCCTCGTTGTAAGGTGCTGCCCAGTCTTCAGAACTCATCTCTGCATCAACCGAACTCAAATCCTCGATATCAACAGGTCCGGTCCAGTCTTCGGGCGCCTCAACAAGTTCGACATCCATGGCATACCAGTTTATAAGATCAATCTCATCCAGGGTGCCATCGAAATACTGTATTTCAACGGTATCACTATGCTCATCAATTGCTGTTACCAGGAACCTTTGTGCTTTTTCTGTGTGATGATACCAGCTGTCAATAATGGGGTTTGGAGTACGTGCCATAATAATCTCACCTTATAATTTGATGATCCTCCCAGAACGGTATAGCCTCCTGTTGGTACCGATGTATTTGAATATACAACTGGAAACCATTAATTATTTCGCATGATTTTCAATAAATAATATAGCGGAGATGTTATTAATTTTAATGACCTGTATCAATTTCCGTGACGGTTGGCGATAATTGCCAATCATAGTGAGCTGGAAAGAGACCAGCTCGACTGAAGCTGCGGTGTAAACGGGCAGGATGTCAGCACTTTTCCAGGCTGTTAAATACACAAGTGCAATTATTTTGTTGCCACCACCATATTCTTGCCTGAATGTTTTGCTGAATATAAGGCCTCATCCGCCCTGTGTACTAATCTCTCTACTGTGTCCCCGTGCTCTATGTCGGTAACGCCAAAGCTGGCTGTTTTATAACCAACATCATCAAATTCATTACTTTCTATGTTGGTACGTAATTTCTCGGCTAATGCAAAGGCACCATCAACGTTCGTATGGGGACAGAAGACAAGAAATTCCTCGCCGCCCCAGCGACTGGCGATATCGGATTCACGTATTGTCCTCCTTATGATATCCGAGAGTTCAACGAGCACTTGATCGCCAACATTGTGGCCAAAATTGTCATTTGTCGTTTTGAAATTATCTACATCCAGCAAGATGATCGCAAAAGTACTGTTATAGCGTTTCGATCTGGAGATCTCATTTTCGATAACTTCATGTATTTTTCTTCTGTTGCTTAGTTTGGTCAGATAGTCTTCCTCTGAAAGCAACTTGATCTTTTGAGTCAACATGTTCTGGTTATCAATCAGCTTGTATCCCACCATGGCTGGAAAGATCAGAGAAAGTGCGACGAAAACAGTAATTGAAAATACAAATTCAAGCCTTCGCGGCAGATCTTCCGGCTCATGTTCATGGTCCACAACGTGGCCAAAAAGATCTTCTAAAAAGAATTCCCAGGCAGAGCTCAGCAAGATCACTGACACCAGTGCTGCCAGCAGAACTAAATTGAAATGGTTTTTGTTCATGTGTTTCCTTATCAACTACCCGGCACTGGATGATTATCTGACCCAATCTGGTTCAAATCCAGGTCATTAAGGAAAAATATCCAGAAAGTTTAAGCTTAATTATCAATTACTTATATAGCACATCTAAACAGATATTTGAGATTAAATACGAATAAAATCCCGCTAATAATTCGTACTTTTTATTCGATTTCTTAAGTGATTGATTAATATCAATCTCCATATACTTCTGCCGTTTATATAGTAAACAGGGCGGTTAGTGACACAGGATATGCATAGGGCGTCGCCCTGGCGCAGGGCAAGTCAAGGTTACGCCTTGACGTGATTGACATTAATCGCGTAACGAAAGGTGACGATAGCTTTAACTCATACGGTATATCGCCCGGGATTCTATTCGGAGCAGGCAGCAGTATAAATTGAGCCCGTCTTCAGGTCCTGAATCTTGTTGTGTCTCTGCAGCCGGCTGTATATATCATCGTCTGAACCTCACTGCGCCATCGACAATCGCAACATCAGCAACTGGCTTGATATGCATGCCTTTACCTAATAACAGGTAGCCTCTTGCTGATTTATACAAACCTGTTGCCCTGTCATCCAGTGCACCACCTTCAATGTGTGACGTATGAACGTACTCGTTGGCGAACTGCTGCCCTGCCCTGGGTGCCGGGTCATGAATTATCAGCGTAGTGTCATCATAACCAACGAGCGTTACCCAGTGGCCGCCTACCCGGTGGTAAATATCGTGTTGCCTGTCGTATTGGTACCAGCCGACATTCAGCCACACAGCAGTGTCCTTTGCGATGCCTTGCGTGATCCAGTGAATATCCGGTACCGTTATCCTGGTTGAATAACGAGCCGGGTGCCTCTTCCAGCCCTGGTATTCAAGGCTTTTATAGTCGCCAAATAAATCCATGGCGATCGCATGTACACCACTCAGAATACCTGCTGTTGATGTTCCCTTCCATACATCCGTATTCATATACCTGCTGGATGCGAGCAGTTTTGCCAGTTCTGCCTGCTCGCCTCTCATACCAGTCATCCATAACAATGAGTTTGATACCACCACTGGAGCACAAAACTCAGCGCCGTGGCCAGTCTGCCAGCCAGTGATGTGTGATTGAGTAAAATCAGGTATATCGTTTATATAAGCGGTATTGCTGCCAGCAATAAGTTGAGATGAAGAGAGGGCCAGCGGTAACAGGAGAAACTTCAATTTTCCGGGATTTATAAAGATTTGTCGCCGACCCATTCCTCGAAGCCCTTAAAGTACAATGAAATGATTAATTTCTATTGGCGTTTATGTATCCCTGAAATTCCCTGATCATATTTTCAGTTACATCCTTGTGCCTGTAGAGCAAAAACCCTGAACTCAATCTCATACCATCTTGTTCCCAGATGAACTTTATTATCGGATGCCTGCCACCCCATTTGCCTGCATGCCAGTAACCTGTTTTCAGCTCTATGATATTCTTGAAGTGAAGTACGATTGGCTCTTTCGTCAGGTAACGCCTGAAATTGAAAGCATTGCCATCGTACCAATACTCACCAGTTCCACGCGCAAACAATTTATCCTTCATGTAGCGCTTCCACCAGGCTTCGTTTATCTCGGTGCCGAAATATTGTCCCTTTTGCTTAATCATGCCTGATTGAATTCTGAAGTTCGCGTTGAGAGTGATATAACTTATTAAACAAAGTTATCAGCTGCGACACACTTTATTTCGACGGCAGTGAACACACGAATTTCTCACAGCGCCCCACCCAGGCTTCAAGATCTTGATCTGACTGAATGCCCTCGCACGCCACATAAACGAAACCCTTTAATGGCTTGCCGGTGAAATCCATTTTACGGGCACAAGGATGTTTTAACGCCGACTCGTACTGCTCTGGACCGACGCGTGCCATAAGCTCGTCTCCGACGACACCGCAGCACATATTTCCTGACAGCATAAACGCGAGGCCACCGAACATTCTCTTCTCCACGACATCGTCTCTTTCTGCAAAAATCTCGCGCAACCTCTGGGCCAGACCTTCGTCAAATGCCATAGTGTGTTACACCATACCCTGAGCTAAAAAGTGGGAGCATGCCTATAAGAGCCACTAGTGCTATCAATACCTGCATATATACAATCAGACCACGGTTATACGTATAAAGCTATATGTAAATAAGGCATGCAAGATAACACATAAACCGTTAAACTAAGCAACCCTTCTGACTTTGACTCGACTCCTCGGCAGACGGGGCAATCAGGATCCTCCGGCTAACCCTTGACGCTCCATGCAATCCATCATTTTTAGGTATTTCTCATGATCACCGACACGGTAACAGCGTTCGATCAATTGGCGCTGAATAAATCCATTCTGACAGTCCTGGATGAAGTGGGCTATGAAACGCCCTCACCCATCCAGGCACAAACAATCCCGTTGTTACTTCAAGGCAAGGATGTTCTGGGCCAGGCACAAACCGGCACCGGTAAAACTGCAGCCTTCGCCCTGCCGCTGTTATGCAACCTCGATTTAAAACAAAAAGATCCCCAGGTACTGGTACTGGCACCAACACGCGAACTGGCTATCCAGGTCGCTGAGGCCTTCCAGAAATACGCCTCGCATATGAAAGGTTTTCACGTATTACCGGTTTATGGCGGCCAGGATTACCGTGGACAAATCCGCGCCCTGCAACGTGGTGTACATGTCGTGGTAGGCACACCCGGACGCGTGATGGATCATATGCGTCGTGGCACATTGAAACTGGACAAGCTCACAGCACTGGTGCTGGATGAAGCCGATGAAATGCTGCGCATGGGTTTTATCGAGGACGTCGAGTGGATACTTGAACAAACACCATCGAACAGACAGATTGCCCTGTTCTCGGCCACCATGCCACAACAGATTCGTCGTATTGCCACAACGTATTTAAATAAACCCGAACAAATCACCATCAAGAGCAAAACCACCACGGTTGAAACCATTCGCCAGCGCTTCTGGCCGGTCAGCGGTGTACACAAACTTGATGCTTTGACTCGCATCCTTGAAGCCGAGCTGTTTGACGGCATGCTTGTTTTCGTGCGCACCAGAACAGCCACGGTTGAGTTATCCGAGAAACTGGAAGCACGCGGTTATGCCTCGGCACCACTCAATGGCGACATCCCGCAAAATCAGCGCGAACGCACCATAACAAACTTAAAAAATGGCAAGCTTGATATTATTGTTGCCACCGATGTGGCTGCTCGTGGTCTCGACGTTGATCGTATCAGCCATGTGGTGAATTACGATATCCCCTATGACACGGAAGCCTATGTGCATCGAATCGGGCGCACGGGCCGTGCCGGTCGCAAGGGTGATGCCATCCTGTTTGTCGCACCGCGTGAAAAACGTTTGCTGAACGCCATTGAGAAAGCCACCAGGAAAAAGATCGAAATCATGGATCTGCCTTCAACAGAGCTGATCAACGACAAGCGCATCGCAAAATTCAAACAGCGCATTACCGACACCCTGGCGTCTGAAGATTTAGGGTTCTTTTCTCAGCTGATTGAACAATATCAGCATGAACATAACGTACCTGCTGAAGAGGTTGCCGCCGCCCTTGCCCAACTGCTACAAGGTGACACCCCTTTCCTGCTGCAGAAAAAAGCACAACGCAAAACCAGTCAAACCCGGGCAGATAAAAACCGGGACAGAGATGAGCGACCACCACGTAAACAACGGGCACACAAGGAACATGATCGCGCTCCAGGAAAGGAGTCACCCGTCGAAGAGGGCATGGAGCGTTTCCGCATAGAAGTGGGCCATAATCATAATGTTATGCCCGGCAACATCGTCGGCGCTATTGCTAATGAAGCGGGCATGGATAGTCAATACATAGGACGCATCAATATCCATGATGACTATAGCCTGGTCGATTTACCGGAAGGTATGCCCAGGGAAATTTTCAATATTTTGAAATATGTCTGGGTAGCGGGCCAGCAATTAAAGATTTCACGACTGACAGAAAAAAGCAACCGCGGAAAACCAGCCCGACCTGCCAGTAATAAAAACAAAGCAGGCAAGAAGCGAAAAACCAGGCATAAGAAAACAGGCAAGAAGAAAATCAGCAAGAAGAAAACTCGAAAGAAATAAACCCGTTGCTCGATATCACCCGGCTTGGCTGCTGCAGTAAATCTTGCTTAATCAGAGGATTTTTTGTTGCGAATCAGTTCCAGCTGAGAATGCTTGCCTGATTTTTTATGCGGTGACAGTTCCATGTCCAACTGGTCAAGCAGTTTATGATTAGAAATAAATCGTCGCAATTCAGGCTCCGGCAGTGGCCGACTGAATAGATAGCCCTGCACGATGTCACAGTTATGGCTACGCAGGAATTCCAACTGCTCGATGGTTTCAACACCTTCTGCCACCACGACCAGGTTTAGCGTGTGAGCCATGGCAAGTATTGCCGAAACAATTGCTGCATCTTCATGGTCAGTGGTAATGTCGCGCACGAAACTGCGATCAATCTTGAGAATATTTACCGGCAGGTTGCGAAGGTAACTGAACGATGAATAGCCGGTACCGAAGTCGTCCATCGAAATTTTCACTCCGAGTGACCGAATATCGTTAAGTGAACTGGTCGCGTTCTCGTAAGCATCTACCATGCTGGTTTCGGTCAACTCGATCTCAAGGCGGTCAGCCCGGCATTTGTTTTGTTCAATATAGCCTTTAATAATAGTCGCCATGTTCTGCCTGTGAAGCTGTACTGATGAAATATTGATCGACATGTTCAGCTCGATGCCCTCATCCTGCCAACGCCTCACCTGCTGTGTGGCTTCATTGATTACCCATGCACCGATCGCTACGATCAGGCCTGAATCCTCGGCGAGCGAAATGAATTTCTTGGGTGGAACCATGCCCAGCTCAGGGTGCTGCCAGCGAAGCAGCGCCTCAACGCCCTGTATTCCACCACTATGCAGGTCCACTTTTGGCTGGTAATAGAGCATCAGTTCCTGGTTCTGGATGGCCTTGCGTAATGCATTCTCCATGTTCATACGCTCAACAGCCGTCCGGTTCATTGATTCATTGAAATACTGGTAGTTATTACGGCCTTGTTCCTTGGCATGGTACATAGCGATGTCCGCGTTCTTGATCAGTGTCTCTACATTCCTGCCATCGGCAGGAAACACACTGATACCAATACTGCTGGTAATAAAAAATTCGAATTCATTGATAACGAAAGGTTTAGCAAGCATTTTCAGCAATCGCTCAGAAACATTCGCGCAATCACTCGGGCTTCTGATATCGGATAACAGGATCAGGAACTCGTCACCCCCAAGCCGTGCGATCGTGTCCTGTGGAGCAGCGTCGGGGTCGTCTGATTTTTGCAGTGAAACCTCATCCTCATCACGCAAACACTCCGTGAGCCGCTCGGACAACTGTTGTAGCAGCATGTCTCCGGCATGATGCCCCAGGGTATCGTTGACCTGCTTGAAATGGTCAAGGTCAAGAAACAGTAATGCAAGTTCTGTATGGTAACGGTGTGCATGTGCAAGGGCACGCTTGAGATATTCCTTGAACATGCGCCGGTTAGGCATTCCAGTCAGTGCATCGCGGTAGGCCAGATAGCTGACCTGTTCCGTGGTTTGTTGCAGGTTGCGGCTCATTGCCTCGAGTGAGTGTGCCAGTTCGCCGATTTCGTCATTACTGGTGATACCCGATCTCATATCGAAGCGACTATGACCAATATCATGGGCCATTTTCACCAGCTTCTTTATAGGATGAATCAGAATATGATTGATTGCATAGAAAACAAGCAGGCTCGCCAGAATGATTGTCAACAGCGTAATACCGGTAACCAGGGTGCCAAGCTCACGGCTGGCAGCATGCAAGTCTGATTCAGGTAGCACCGCGAACAGATTCAGATCATGGTGCAGCTGACGACCTTTCAGGTACACGTCATCACCATTGAATCGAGTTTTCAAGACATTATTTTCTATCGTTGACGCCAGTATATGGGCGAACTCCTGTTGTTCGAAGCCACCCACGCTCATCCCCGATGGAAGTATCAAAGGTTGACCGGCATCGTCGGTAACAAACAGGTAGCCGCTATTACCAATTCGCTGCGTTTCCAGCTGCTGTTGTAGAAAGTCCAGGCTGGCGCTGATCACCAGGTAACCGCGCAGCACAGCTGGTGTAGCTAACGGATCTTGACTGTCGTCGCGCAATATCAGTTTTCTGCCAACGTACAGAACGGGTTCACCGTTATCAACATTAAGCGTGTACATATCGTGCAGCTCATCATCAGACTCATGCAAATGCTGGAAAAATATTGCTTCGGCTTCAAATTCCGTCTTGTTTGGTACACGGGTGAGTACGGAACGGGTATCCTCGTAACCGTCCGGCAGCAAAATACGCAGTTCGTAATACTCCGGGTAAGCATGCTGGTAACTGGCAAACAGGCGCATCAAGGGCGATTGCAACAGCGAGTAGCGAACGGATTCATCCTCTGTGAGAACATACTTTTTCAGCAGGCTTGATGCGGCAAACAGATTGATATTGGCTTTAGTTACCCCGAGGTTGCTTACTACATTGCGGCCCACCTGGTCGAGCACAGTGTTCATCTGTTCCAGCGAAGTTTGCCGCGAGACTTCCCCCAGTTTGACGTAGGCAATCCAGCCGAGCCATACCAGTGGCAGTACCACCAGCGGTACCACCAGCATCAGGATTTTGCTTTGCAGTTTCATTGCTGACCGTCGCTCGGACCGCTATGCCTTACTGGCCGATAATCAGAGGCTGGATACTGTTATAGCGTTTCCGGATACGTGGCGGCAGCTCAAGATAAAACTCTGAGTTGTCGATTACTGCCTGACTGGGATAGATAACCGGGTCGTTCAGAAAATCTTCTGGCAAGTGTTCTACCGCCGCCAGGTTGGGTGAAGCGTAGTACACGTACTCGGCCAGCTGCGCTGCATTTTCCGCCTCATTAATAAAGTTGATAAAGTCCATGGCCAGCTTTTGCCTTTTTGATGCCTTGCTCACCACCAGGTAGTCGATCCAGATATTGGTGCCCTCTTCCGGCACAACATACGCAATGTTCTCGTCATATTCCGCCAGCATCAGTGCATCACCGCTGTAGGCCAACGCTGCTAAAGCATCACCTTTGACCAGTGATGAGCCCTCGGTTACTGCGACATAGGAATAATCCTTTACATGCGGTTTCTGCTTGATCAACAGGTTCTCCGCCTGCTCCAGCATTTTTATCTCAGTGGAGTTAATGGACTGTCCCAGGCTCTTCAGCGCCACCGACATCAGGTCACGGATATCCTTGACCATCACTATGTTGCCCTGCAGCTCCGGCGCGGGATCGAGCAGATCTTTCCAGCGGCTGATGTCCTGCTCAACCAGGTCCTTGCGGTAGGCGATGCCCACGGTGCCCCAGAAATACGGTACTGCGTATTCTTCTGCGTAGGGGAATGCACTGGCCCAGCGAGGATCGATGTATTTCTTCTGCGGTACGTCCTGCTCGGTGATGGGAGCAAGCCAGCCGCGCATCGCATATAACTTTATAGAACTGCCGTTGGTCAAGATTACATCATAACCTTCACCTTCGGTATCAACCAGCAAGTCATCGCGCAATTCATCAGACTCAAAATAGGAGAACTTGACCTTTGCGTTATAACGCGCTTCGAATTTCTCGATTAATTCAGGATCTATGTAATCAGACCAGGTAATTATCACCAGTTCCTGCGGTTTATCGGCGTATACCATACTGCCTGAACAGATGAACAGGGCGCAAAGAGCAATAATATAGGTTCTTGCTGTATGGATGAAACGTATCTTCATGATTCTGTTTTCCTCAAAGATCTTATTAACCAGGTAGCTGATTGACCAGGTACATTAAATTCTTAAATCAGCCGTACGGAACAGACCCGCTCAGAAGCATGGTATGGCCGTAACGTGTAGCAGATAATTCTCGAAAAAAAATTTTTAGTGCAATTGAAGCGGAAAACACGCAAGTATCATTAACAGCCACTTGTGATCCACTGATTTGACCCAGCACACTTTACTATCCCGGTCATGATGTAATCATCAGCCGTAGCAGATTAACCAGCCTGTAACCCGGGCAGGCATATCGCCGCTCGCCCGTGTGCTGTGCGAAGATTTGATTTGGTATATTTGATTCTGCCAGTAATATATAGAATAGCCAAAATATGCTGATAATCCAAGCATTTAGACACAATTCAACCAAGAATTACTGGCAGAAAAATGCTGGAACAGGCTGATTTGAGGGATGTTATCGGCATAAAGCGATAATACCGAAGCGACACCGAATTTCACATAACATTGCCGCTCTGCTTTCGATACCGAAGCTTGAGTTCAACCACCTCCTGAGCCGGGTTTTTCCACATCAGGCAATAATGATTTGGCGATTCTGGTGCAAATACCGCTTTTTCCGAGGATATAAGTTTTACCGGCACAGGATAAAGTATTTCTTCGCCTTCATGATAGTGGATGTTAAACGCAGATCAGCGCTGGAAGTAAATTCATAGTACAGCTTGTCGCCCGGTGATAACTTCATGCAGGCTTCGTAAGATTTTCCCGGTTCGATCATAGGACTTTTTGTGTAAGCCGAGCTACCTTCCTCAGCCAAAAGCATGCCTGACCAAAATGAACAGATAAGGCTGATAGCAATTAAATTTTTCATTAGGGATTCACAACTCAAGTTAACCTGTCAATGTTTCAAATGCTGTAAAACATTAAATACCTGCGACGACTGCAACTGGAACATAATCAACCGACACTTTGTATGTCATTTCGCACAATAAATCTGTTCTAGTCCATGTCGAACAAGTCTTCATCCTCGTCATCGTTCTCCGTGGCTGTCGTTGATTCAGCATCTTCTTTCCCCTTGCCAAAGATCTTGCCTAATCCTGAGCCAACACCCTTAACAGCACCACCAAGACCCGAGCCGACATCTTTAACCGCTCCGCCGACATCAGAGCCGACATCTTTAACCACATCACCGGTACCGGAGCCGACATCTTTAACAACACCGCCGACACCTTTAACAGCACCTCCCACAGCCTTGCCGATGTCTTCTACGATGGGCATACTACTTTTTTCGGCAACCATTGAAACGCAGGGATTCTGCTTGCCACCACCCAGGTCGGTAAACTTGACCAGTGCAGCAGGCGGGTAAGCTACGGTTGCCCAGAGCTGGCCAGTTTTTATCAACGCGCCGGTTTTCTCGATCTCAATACCCGGCTTGCTTAGCTTGCCTTGCAGACGTACTGGCACTGCCACGCTCAGGGTCACACCCTTGGCCTCCGGCGAAACCGTGATATCAAGTTGTTCCTGTTTCAAATCGACCTGTCCTTCGACGAACACCGTGGAGTACTGGGTGTCGAGTAATGCAAGCTGAGGTATAAGCATGCCGTTATCGATCTTCAGGTCACAGATAGCGCAATTAATCCGGGTTTTTGATGACTGGTCTACGAAAATGGTGCCGAACATTGCGCTTAGCCCACCGACGAACAAATCAAGCGCCTTGGCGTCGGCACTACCGTGCTCCATCAGTAGATGTACATTTCCATTCAGTGTTGCCATGAGTTGCGCTACACTGTTGCCCTGCCCCTGCAGGAAAATATCTGCCACCAACGGGCCCTCGACTGCAGCCGTGCTGCCACTTGCCGTAAGTAATTCACCCAGTTCTATATGAGGCGCTTTAAACTTGATCGTCACACCCGGTTTTCCCTTACCGCTGGTGTCTACTGTAAAAACACCGACAAGCTCACCATGGACTGAAGCAGCCTTGAGTAATGAGGCAGTGAGTTTACCGTTTATTAAATCAACTTTGATTTCGGCCTGTTTTAGCCGCTTGTTATTACGCACCAGGTTGTTGGCCCGCAGTGTCGCCGAAATGTTTGCTCGTGACAGGCTTTCAAACGGCAGCGGCGCATCGGAAAAAACTCTTTCATTTTCAGGTTTCGCGGCCTGCTTAGCTTCGGCCGGCTTGTCTTCTGCTGGCAGCAACTTGTCGAGGTCGAGATCTGTGAATGTGAGTTCTGCCTGTACATCAGGTATAGATGCCGAAGTATCCACTCCAAGCCAGCCGTCAATACGGCCACCGCCAAGCCCGACCTGCAATTTAGACAGCTTCAGCTTCGACTGCTGCATTGTTAGACGCGTACTTACGTCTGTTTTGCCGACTGTTGGTACGCTTTTGCCAAATGCCTTCTGCAGTCCAGCCAGGTCAGCAGCGTGCGCTTCAACAGCAAGATCGATTCCGTTCAATGCATAGGGGTCGGCCGCCGTGCCAGTTACCTTGCCAGTCACGCCAAAGGCTTGCAAAGCAAGATCGATTTCGTAAGGTTTTTTTCTCAGTAAAAATCCGGCGGGTGGAATAATATTACCGCTAAGTTCAATCGGTTGCCCATCGATGCTTCCACTGGCAGCCACAACAAGCCGGGCCTTACCTGCAGCTTTCTCTTCCGGTTTACGCGTCAGGTTTATCGAAAGTTTTTCTTTACGTTGCTGATCGTTGTAGTCCAGTTGCACGCTCCCCTGCAGGCTCTTTATCAGCGCCGCAACGCTCTCACCTTGTGCAGTGAGGGAGATTGCAGCTTCAGCATTGCTGTGAGCCAGGCGCTTGTTCGCTGCAAGCGGTTGCAGTTTGGCCAGCGCAACAGTTGTCGTATTGAGATCAAGGTGTATATCCGGTTTCTTACCCCGGGTGTTCAGTAGCAGCCCCGCCATAACTGATCCGGCATCGGTACTCAGCTTTGTCTCATCTATTTTCAAATTGCGGTCGTCAACAATGAACCGGCTATGCAGGCTTTTTATGCGCGCCTGCGGCAAGTTGATGTTGTTAGCTGATAACACGATATTGGCGTCAAACGTGTTCAGCCAGGCAACAGGTATCGGTTGATCCAGTCGCTGTGATGTTGTCATTGGTGAGGCTTGTGCCTCTGTTGTTGTCGCCTTGCCTGGCTCGCTTGCAGAAAGCGAAGCCTGTAGGCGCGCGACGTCAACATCGCTGATATCCACGCTGCCGGTTATATTTGGCCTGGGCCCGTCTCGCCGCAACGTTAGCTGCGAATCCAGCTTGCCTTTAGCGGCGATGGCGTTGAGCGTTAATGACACCGGCTGTTGCTGGCCACCTTTAACTTGCGGTTTTCGCATCAGCTTTAGCGAAAGTTTTTCCTTGCGTTTCTGATCGTTGTAATCCAGCAGCACGTTCCCCTGCAGGCTCTCGATCAGCGCCGCCACGGTGTCACCTTGGGCAGTCAGGGAGATTGAAGCTTTTGCATCGCTGTGAGCCAGGCGCTTGTTCTCCGCAAGCGGTTGCAGCCTGGCCAATGCAACAGTTGTTGTGTTGAGATCGAGCTGCACATCAGGTTGCTTGCCGCGGGCATTCAGTATCAGACCTGCCGTAACTGATCCGGCATCGGTACTCAGCTTCAACTCTTCTATGTTCAGGCGGCGGTCGTCAACAATGAGGCGGCTATGTAGACTTTTTATGCGCACCTGCGGCAGGTTGATGTTGTCAGCAGATAACACGACATCGGCGTCAAACGTGTTCAGCCATGCAAGAGGTAGCGGTTGATCCAGTCGCTGTGATGTTGTCATTGGTGAGGCTTGTGCCTCCGTTGTCGTCGCCTTGCCTGGCTTACCGGCTAAAAGCGGTGCCCACAGACGCGCGACGTCAACATCGCTGATATCCACGCTGCCGGTTAAATTCGGTCTGGGCTCGTCTCGCTGCAACATTAACTGTGTATCCAGCTTGCCTTTACCGGCGATGGCATTGAGCTTGAATGACACCGGCTGTCCCTGGTCACCTTTAACTTCCATATCCAGCTTGACGGGTTGCACCTCTGGTACAACATCACCAAATACCTGCCGCAGTTGTTTCAGGTTGGCCGCATTGGCCTTAACACCCAGGTCAATTGCAGGTGACTCCGCGGAACCGGTTATGCTACCGCTTGCATCAGCCGTTATATCCAGCACCTGCGCGTGCAGCTCAACGGGAATGTCCAGGCTGCCTGTTGCCAGCACGGACGGCAGCGCCAGCTTGCCATTGATCTCGACCGGGTTGTTGTTCACCTGCCCGACGATGTCGAATTCAGTCGGTGATTGCGGGTCAACCGCACTGACTTTGGCATTGTCGAGTGTTGCCGTAACGCTTTGCCCTGTTTGGCCGTCGTGATAGGCAAACACAACATCGGAGACATTGACGTCACCCAGCCAGGGCAATTTAAACTCGCCAGCCACGGCGGCATCATCTTCCTCGATAACAGTCTCATCCGGTTCAGCCAGCACCCAGTTGCCCTTACCATCGGCACTGGTTTCCAGCGAGGCCTTTACGCCCGCAACATGGAAGCGGGGGATATGGAGATTACCGTCCAGCAAGGGCGGCAGTTCGATCTCTGCCTCGATGCGCTGCACAGACAGCATTTCAGGTTGTTCGGCCCATGCCGCGTTGGCCAGGGCGATGTTGGTAATCGTGATGGAAGGACTCGCGGATAGCTGGAGGTCGAGTTCGCCGTTCAGGCTTAACTGCCGCCCAATTATCTTGCTGACCTGTTCGGCAATAACATCGCGGTGTTGGCTGAGATCTGCACTATCGAGAAAAACCAGGACAATAGCAAGCAGCAGAACCGGTAGCAGGACAACTGCAGACAGCGAGATCAGAACCCATTTCATGCGCATGGCCTGTTTCCTTTTCGAGCTGAATGGGATAAGACTATTAGAACAATTAAACAACAGCATTACAACTGACTACCACACTCAGATATTCCCGGATAGTTTAGCCAGAGTTATGCAACGACGGTATCAGTCTTCGTATTGATCATGACGACGCAGCCATGCCATAGTGAATGGCAAGTCATTTTCATCACGTCCTTATGGTATGACATCAAGCCTCATATTTGGATATTAATGGATTGGAATAAAAACTGAGCAACAGAATAGAACCTGCAATTAAAAAATGGATTATTTCGGGAACGCCAAAGCTCATCCGAATATTTTCCATCGGGTGCTGAGCAAGATCGACTACTGGCATCATAACACTCAGTAACAGCAACAATATATTGATTGAACTTTCAATAAGCGAAAAAACCGCACCCGTAATAACATTGTTAAAAGCTATAAAGCCGGCTAAAAAACAAACAATATAATACAGGTACATCCAATATTCCTGTCCACCGGGAATTGACAGCCTCAGGTTTAGATCAAAATAGTAATAAAAAATAAAAAACACTGGCGTAGCCAGATAATATACATGTAATGTTTTAAATTGCATGAATATATGTATAGCTCAAAGCCTGTCTAAATTAACCAGCTAGAGCTGAATCAGATCAAATCTACGCTTACAGCCCTATGGGATAATGCCGCACTCATCACTGCTTGATGTAGGTAACACTGTAATCAAGTGAAGGAGTCTGGCCACTAACAAAGCCTCCGAAATTAAGCTCAACACCGGTAATTCGAAATATAGCTTCATATGTAATCGTTACAGGTTGTCCATAAAATAGATACTCTGATATTAGTGTTATGCACTGTGCCTGAACACCGTCAGAAGCAGTGACCTGCCCACCTAACGTATACGTGGAATTTTGTGTGCCTGCGCCGCCAGCAGGATTAGTACAGTTAACATCCGTAAAATCGGAAGTGTTCGATGTATATTCGCCGCCTGCAATCACCAGGTTATTGATTTTATATGCAATAAATAATCCATTCTCATCCGTCAACTCATAACAATTACTTAACCAGGTGCCAGCTAATGGATTAGAACTAACGTCGGAGGAAGAACTGCCGCAAGCTGAAAGAAAGAGCGATAAAAAAGATATTAACAAGTACCTCATAAAGCTATATATCTATACGGTTCAACTGAGTGTAATGCACTGCTGTGGAATACCCGACTAACCATCCTGAATATACGGTGGCCACGGCCTGTTTTCATTAATATAAGCGCTATTAATATAAATTCGATAAATATAGAAATGTATAGTTAGCTATCTTTTTTATTAAGCCAGCTAATTGCTTTATCTTTATTGGTGAAATGCTGGATTATAAATTCAGTCATATAAGTGTATAAACTTAGTAAGTGTGAATCATAACCGATAAGATGAGGTTGGCATAAAAATGCCATATAGACTTTATTCAGTTTGTTTTTTTTAAGATCAAATGCCAGTTTTTTAATTTCATTTGGAGGAACCTCTCGCTTCTCAACAGACATTTCATCTAGAAGAACTTTCTTACATTTCAGGCTAGCGCACTCCTCCCCGATTCGAGCCAGTATTTCCTGGGCGCGCTGAACAGTTATGACCTTGTCTGTGATGCCAACAAGTAAATAATCATCGTGATTGGTGAATGTAATTTTTTCGTCCATATTTTAATTACTACAGTTTAGAACAGCTAACGTTAGAATTGTGGAGGCGGATAAAGCGCGCAGCGCTTTAGACGTCCCACACGAATGACTTGTTATTCATTTTCCTTCCTCCAAAAAAAAGGATCAGCCCAAACCTTAGCAACAAACCACTAAATACCCCCCCTGTATCTAGTAACATTAACAATGCGGTTACTAAACTTAACCAAAGGCTTTGCGGTAAAAGCCAAGCACCGATTAGCACTAACCCACCAATCAGCGGGAATCCTGAAACATGCTTATAGCTGTCTCGAGATTTACCCAGTACTCGATGGACAGGATATCGCAGATACGAGGTATACATATTTACGACACTAACAACGGCCCCAAGCATAAAAATACCATAGCCCACTTTTGGATACTGACCACCCAACAATCGCCATTCCGTAAGGAATAACATAGCACATATGGTAAGTGGTAGTTATCCTAATGTGGCCCACAATACTCTAGTCATCATTTACAGTGCATAACGTTTACATAAGCGGCGCACGGTAGCGCGTCCGGCGGCCAATGGGAGCGCAATTAATGTACTTATTAGACCTTTATTGATTTTACTAACCCTCTGCCACCGTTTTGCAAAATGGCTTTTTTATATTCCATGCTTTGCATCTCAGGGCACGCCAGAACTGCTTCAATAAAAATAGCAGGCGGCATATACCAATGCACTGCTATATAGTGAGTAATTGCCTCTGGAGCTACATATATGACACCTTTATATGGAATAAATATATTCTTTGTGAAAGCCGGTGGATTAAATTGGCAAAGTTCACAAAAATGCATGCCTGCGCTTACAACCGGTTGCCATGGGTTATGAGATAGCTCACAAAGCCTATTGAAAAAGTCCTCGCTTACTTTTCCTGTTTCGTAGTCGGATCCCCCAGACAACCATCCAACAAACAGTAAACTTACACTATCGACTGGAAAGTAGTTGCAGGTTTCTAAATCTTTTATGTCTGCCATTTTTTATAGGGTAGGTTTAGTCCTTTTGAATGACTTGTTAGACGTTTTCTTCATATAGTAGCCAAGTGCTTCCTGACACAATTGATTCAAAATTAATTCCTTTTTCCAATATTTTTGTTTCATACGGGGGATCAACAACCGCAGTTGATATTTTCTTACCTTCGAGGTTATATAAAAAACACTCCAATTCACCAGTTTCTAGCACATATTTTTCTTTGTGACGATCAAACCCCCAAAATAAACATACGTCATCTGAATCCAGGAGTGAACTGTCTTTTGTGCTAATTCGAGCACTTACAGTTCCCGCCCCAATAAACATTACTCCAGTTTCTGGCACATAAAGTACTTCTACCGATGTGGCTGAAGTAAACGACTCCCAAAATATATAAATATCCAAATAATCATCGAATTTTATCGTTGATAGTGTGTTCTTTTCAGCGCTATTAGATTCGATGAATATCTCTTTATTTCGACACCAACTGGGACCTGAACAAGATTCATGCTTTATCAGTATTTTTGCGTCATCAATTATTACTTTGCTCGTTATCATATTACGGTTTACGTCTTGGGTAAGTTGCGCCGCTTTTTGGTGTCAACTTGACCCGATTGTTAGCTGTGTATATTGACGTGAGCGCTTTTATTAAATGCCACATCATGCAACTACACCAAATATTCGGCCTACTCCTGCCGTTAGCGCCTAGCACTGCTGCGCGTAACCATCCTACCCGATGTGACCTGTGGATTTCTGTATGGCTCATATAATTTCAGCCTGATTATCAATGCAGCTAACTTTAATTAGAGGACCCAAATGTCGTATTTGTTTTACGACATTTGGGCATATAAGTAAATGTGGTGTAATTTAATCAATTATTTAATTTTCATCAGGGACCAAAACGAGATTTATAAAAATGACAATAAATTGTTTTCCTGGCTAATATCCATTCAATTTCCGCACCCTCCTTAATATCTCTATGCATTAGAAGTGTTCTTCTTATTTACTCCTTTCGATTATGTGATGCAAATTAGTAAAGGCTAATAAAAAGCTCGCATTAACAGGCATTTCTAGAATACAACTTTCGTGGGAATGACAAGAATGTGATTAAGCTTTTGAATAAATCTCCGATTTCTTCTTCTTAGACTTGGTAAATGGGTCTGATCCCTTTTATTCTTAATTGTAAACAATAGTTAACGATGACGACTGGCAATTGTGTATCAACTAGCGAGTTCATATTATTTGTCCACAGCCTGCATTATTGAATTGAAAATATTTAACGGAGACGGCTATGGAATTAGTCGGGCGGATATTTGAAGAGCATGCGGGAACATTAACTGAAGCTTTGAGCACAGCGAGCTTCTCGACAGAACAGGCCGCATCGTTTCTTCCAGA
This sequence comes from uncultured Thiotrichaceae bacterium, assembly GCA_964600755.1. Lineage (GTDB taxonomy): Bacteria > Pseudomonadota > Gammaproteobacteria > SZUA-229 > SZUA-229 > JABDQW01. The sequence continues at coordinate 28,640 of CAZRKQ010000039.1, read as the reverse complement.
GACAGCATCGATCGTAATAGTTGCTACCGATGGTATGGGTTATGAACTCAACTATTTCGACCATATCAGAATTATTTGTGAGCAGCTCTGGCGTGACTGACACACTGTCTTCACTGACAGAGAATCCCGGTGATGGTGCACTGGTTATGGCAAAAAATCTGTTCAGCTAATTTTATAAACAATATAAGTCCAAAGAGAGGAATATCTAATGTCTAAAAATATTAAGGATATAGAAGGTATAGGTCCAAAATACGCTGCCATGTTAAACGAGGCAGGCATCAAAACAACAATGAACCTGCTCGAGGCAGGTGCCAGCAAAAAGGGCCGCAAGGCGCTGGCAGAAAAGACTGAGCTCAATGAGAAAATGATCCTCAAGTGGGTAAACATGTGCGACCTGTTCAGGATCAACGGTGTTGCCGGGCAGTTCGCAGAACTGCTTGAAGGCGCCGGCGTAGACACTGTTAAGGAACTTCGTACACGCAATGCGGACAACCTGGCCGAAAAAATGGCTGAAGTGAACGGCGTAAAGCACTTGTGCAAAGTGTCACCCGCTACTAGCAAGGTAAGCAATTGGGTCGAGCAGGCGAAAAACATAGAGCCCATGGTCACCCACTAAAGAAACGTATTGCCATAAGGTAGAAATGGTGGATCAATGAAAAAGGCCGGGAGTACTAACCGCCCGGTCTTAAATTGGAGAAAGAAATGATTGAAGAAACTTTAAACAGGATAACAGAAGCACTCGGACCTGCCGTTTCCGGGCAACTGGGTCATGCAATAGTTGGTCTGCTCATACTCATAGCCGGTCTTTTTGTTGTAAAGATTATCTCGGGAATTATCGCGCGTGTACTCAAGAAAGTGGGTTTTCTGTACCGTTCCAGTGAGGATGGCTCATCAGTGGACTTTGCCTCACCCATTGCGTCACTGGTAAAAGCCTTACTAACCATATTCTTATTGATTGCGGTGCTGCAATATTTCGGACTCACCGATGTACTCGAGCCGCTGAAGGACATGGTTAACAAGTTCACCAGTGCCGTGCCAAACATTATCGGCGCAGGCGTGATTGGTTATGCCGGCTGGATCATCGCAAAGCTTGTGTCAGGCATGGTTTCAATGGCGCTTGGCAAGGTTGACGAACAAATTGCATCCAGGACGGGTAATAACGAAATAAAAGTATCCGGGCTCGGAAGCGCTTTTGTTTTCATCATCATCCTGTTGCCCATTGCTGTATCCGCACTGGGCGTGCTGAGCATACCCGCTATCTCGGAACCGGCATCGGCAATGATCGAAAAGCTGATGGCAGCCATTCCGAATATCATCGGCGCAGGTATAATCATGCTGGTCGCCTACCTGGTAACCAAGTTCGTGATACACATCCTGAGTAGCCTGCTCGATGGTATGCATATCAATGCATTACCCGAGAAAGCGGGAATCAGCGGCATTTTCTCGGAAAGCTTCACCGTGACAAAACTGATCGGCGGCACCATCATGTTCTTTTCGATGCTGGCTGCAGCAACGGCTGCCGTCAATGTGCTAGGCATCGAAGTGATCTCGCTTATATTCGCGCGCGTGATCGAGTTTGGTGGTGGCATCCTGGTCGGCAGTATTATCCTGGTGATTGGTAATTTCCTCGGTAATATCGCCTACCAGAAGCTATCCAGTAGCAGCAGTGCCGGCATAGCCAATATCGCACGTTTCGCCATTCTCGGCCTCGTGCTGGCAATGGGCCTGAGAGCGATGGGCCTGGCGGATAATATCGTCAACATGGCCTTTGGCTTCACCCTGGGCAGCATCGCAGTCGCCATTGCACTCGCGTTTGGTTTCGGCGGCAAAGATGCGGCCAAGGCCATAGCGGACAACTGGGCGGGCAGACACCTGAATAGTTAAGTCACTTGCCATTCTGCAAGACAAAAGCCCGCTTATGCGGGCTTTTGTCTTTGCCAAAGAAAGTAATCAATCGATCCAGGCGCTGTTGATCTTTATATTAAAACGAATTGCTCTCTGACCCGGATTTATTTTGACGCTAATTTTGCTCGCTAACGGTTGAGCTAACGGGCGCGCGCTATATAGCGCGTCCGGTTGAGTGATTTGTTAGGTTTAGACTCGCGCATAAATAATTGTAGATTACACTAACAATCCCTCTTCTTTCATAGCTGTTTGAACGGCTTCTCGCTGTCTAATTTTGTCCAAATAGATACTAAGATTCTTGTAGGCGCTTATATCAATATCAAGATTAAAAGCAGGTATCCAATTCAAGATAGCAAATGCGTATGCATCAGCTATTGTGTAATTTGTTCCTGCGAGGTATTCATTTTGAGTAAGTCGATCTTCCATAATCGCCAGCCTATGATGCAATCTGTTTTTCGCAAACGTGAGTCCCGCTTCGGTAAGATTATCTGGAATGAAGAAAGAACCAAGAATTCGTTGAGGCTCTGTAGCTATAAATGTCAACCATTCCTGAAGTTGATACCGTTCTGGGGTTCCTTCAAGCGGAGTCATATTGCCTTCAGGGTTTTGGTCAGCTAAATATTGAAGTATTGCTACACCTTCCGATAAATTGATATTTGAATCTATAGCCAGATACGGTACATAATCTTTAGGGTTGATATTATGATAATCATCCCCGGTTTCTGTTTTATTCTCAACTTGAACATCTACTTTAATTAGATCTACATCCAAGTTCAGTTCTCGAATGGTGATGTGTGAAGCAAGTGCGCCAGAGCCAGGGGAGTAATATAATTTCATCGTTTTTCCCTCATTATTGCTTAAAAAAATTTAATACACTCTTATAAAAAACCTAACGTTTAAGCTAACGGGTGCGCGTTTTTTGCACATCCTTGTTGAGCGCCTTGTTAGCCGCTATATCACGCAAACTACCTGACACATATTTATGTAGAACACTAGATACCAAAGTTTGATAGGGTATACCTTCTTCTAATGCTCTACGTTGTAATGACTCAAGATCACGGCTCGAGATCCTAATATTGATTCGTTTATCCTTTTTAAAGGTTTCCTCTGCAGAGGCTTGAATCGCTTTTTTACGTTTTGATGTAAGAACCGATTTGAATTCACCAGCCTCGAAATCTTTGAGAATTTCTTTTTCCTCTTTAGAAAGTTTTGATTTGCTCATGACTCTTCTCCAAGATACTGCTTTGTAGCTTTTCTACTAGGTATGATTGTCTTTAGAAATATTTCCTTTCGATCTTCAATATATGGAACAAGGTGCACGTAATCATCAATGCTGATAACAAAGATTCGCTGATTTGGATATTTATCTCCATTCGGATGTTCAATATCATCTAATAGTGCGTCTTGCTGTAAATAGAAAACAACATCTTCAAAGGAAATGCCACGCTCTTCTATAAGTTGTTGATTCTTTTCAGGACTCCAATTAATGGGCTTCATGTGGGAAAGGATAGCATAGATGTGTGCCTTTTGGCATCAATTAGGAAATACGCTTAGCGGCTAACTTTAAGTATGGGACGTTTCTAAAAGTAGTAATAATTTATTCATCTATATATCCAATTTCTAAATATGGTAACTAAATATCTTTATATGTAAATTAGTTATTTTAGTATTATTCCAAATGATCAAATTCATCGATTATTCTCTTTTCCAACCCAAGCGCATACACCAGCCTGAAGCTCAACTTCCAGAATTTTTTCTTGCTGTCCCAATACGCACCCGCTACTTTTACTTTTTCCCTTAATTCTGTCTCGCCGTAGGCAATTCTTATGGGTACGATTTTATCGGGTGGTATGGTTATTCCCTGGATCCAGTCCTGCTCATAGACGATGAGTTCGACGGTTGTCAGGCGTTTCTGTCTGCGTTTGTCATAGCGGTATCGGACGCATACGAGCTGGTCTCCATACTGCCTGGTGTAACGCTTGGTACCATTCTGGCCCGGCTTGATCGTGGCTTTAACTTCCATGTGTATTCTCCTTGTGTTATTCCGTCAGTTTATTCATATAGAACAGGATAATAAAGTGAACGGATGGATTAATATTCAAGCATTATGTGAAATTAGACATTATTTAAACCCTCCTCCCCTTTTATTCGGTATGCTTAATATGTAAGTACAATTAACTGATAATTAAACGATACGTTTAAGACGGAATAGCATGAATACCAGCAAGACCGTTGATGATTTGCCAGTACTGGCACTGGATGCTGCAGATATTGTCAACACGGTGATGAAACATGACCGGCGTGTATTACTGTTCGGCCCAATGGGTGTTGGTAAATCGACATTAGCTGCGCAGTTAGCGAAAGTTCTTTTTGATTTGCAACGCCCATGTTGTTGTCTGAACGCCGATCCCGGTTCGCCGGCGTTTGGTGTGCCTGGTTCAGTATCGACAGCAGTGTGGCGAGATGATCACTGGCAGGTCGCCGACATTGCAGCGTTATGCACATTAGATGCAGGACGCTTTCGTTTACCCCTGGTATCTGCAGCCAGAATACTGGCACAGCAGTTGCCAGCCGGTATGGCGTTGATCGATGCACCCGGTGTGGTCCGCGGTGTCACCGGACGCGAGCTTCTTCAAGGACTGGTTGAAGCGACAGCTGTGGATGTAATTCTGGCATTAACTGCACCTGGGCGGCCGCCGCCACTGCTGGAGGAATTATGTGCATTGCCGCTAGAGGTATTCGTGGTTAATGCAGCCACCGAGGCGAAACGGCCTGGTAAACGAGTACGGGCCCGGCAGCGCACCGCGCAGTGGGATGCTTATCTGGCCAATGCGACAGAGCAAACACTTGATCTTGCCAGGCTGAATGTAACCGGTACACCGCCATTGCCAGCTGAAACCAGCGCCTGGCCAGGTAAACAGGTAGCCTTGTTGCAAACGAATCGTACCTTAGCCATGGGCGAGGTAGAGCATGTTGAGTCTGATTTGTTGACAGTTACGCTTTCAGGCGTAGCAGGTGACGCAGACACACTGTTGATACGTGATGCTGCACGGAGTCAAGATGGCTATATTGAAACCGCAAAACCTTATGCCGCCGAGCGCTTTGACTATCTGCCGCCAAACGACGTGCTGCCATCAATTGATGTCAATAATGGCCCACGCATCGTCGGCCGTGTCGGCGCTGTTGATGTGGCGTTGGTTAATGGCGTGTTTGGTGATCCATTGTTACATCTGCGCATGCGCCATCAACGACGCAGTTTGTTGTTTGACCTGGGTGATGGTGGGCGTCTGCCAGCACGCATTGCGCACCAGGTAACTGATGTATTTATCAGTCATGCACATATGGATCACATCAGCGGCTTTCTCTGGTTATTACGTTCGCGCATAGGCGATTATCCGGTGTGTCGGCTCTATGGCCCGCCAGGCCTGGCCCGACATATTGCAGGTTTTCTGCAAGGCATTCTGTGGGATCGTATAGAAAATAATGCTCCGGCCTTTGAGGTGATGGAGCTACACAACGACCGCTTGAAATGTTTTCGTTTACTGGCCGGCAATGTTAAAGCGCAGTTATTCAATGAAAAAACAGCGGTGAATGGTGAACTGCTTGTTGAGACAGGTTTTCGCATACGTGGCCTGACACTTGATCATCAGGGTACGCCGGTAATTGCTTATGCACTTAAAGCCGACCAACAGATTAACATTCGCAAAGATCGACTCAAGGCACGCGGACTTGATCCGGGACCCTGGCTGAACGAGTTAAAACAGGCGTTGCTCAGTAACAATCTGTCAGCAGCGATTCAGCTGCCTGACGAAAGTTATGAATACGCCGGCACCCTGGCTGATGAACTGGTGCTGATAACACCCGGAAAAAAACTGGTGTATGCCACCGATCTTGCAGACACGCAAGACAATCGTCAGCAGTTAATCCACTTTGCACAACATGCGCATACATTATTTTGCGAGAGCGCATTTGTTGAAGCTGATGTAGACCATGCAACACAGAATGGTCATTTAACGACGCGCGCCTGTGGTGAGATTGCCACACAAGCTGGAGTTTCTCGCCTGGTTCCATTCCATTTTTCACGCCGCTACCTGAATAAAGCAGAACAGCTTTATGATGAACTCAACCAGTATTGCTCTCGCGTATGCCAACCCAGGTCGATGACATTATTCGAAGCAGGGACAAAACCGGAATCCACCATGGACTTAAACTAACAACAGCGATTTACTCCTTATTATTCAGTGCCGTGTTATTAACTATAAAAATCGCCAGTAGACATACACCGTGCTAACTGCTATGGATACCAGCATCAACGGGAATGCCATCAACATGAACGGCAGAAAACGGATCGGCTGACCTGACCGCTCGGCAAAACCCGCAACAATCAGGTTTGCACTTGCGCCTATAAGACTGCCGTTACCACCGAGACATGCGCCAAGCGCAAGCGACCACCACAACGGCATCAGTTGCTCGGTACCACCAAAATCAGTTGCCATACTTTCTATCAGTGGAATCATGGTCGCCACAAATGGAATATTATCCACAATAGCCGAGGCAACAGCGGACACCCAGAGTATTGTGAGTGCGGTGACACCGAGATCGCCACCTGTCAGGCTGATAACATGTTCAGCCAGTATTTCGAGTATGCCGACTGTCTCTACGCCATAGACAACGATGAACAGGCCTATGAAAAAGAATATGGTGGTCCATTCAACCTCACTGAAACTTTTGTGAACATTTTCGGACTGCTCTTCAATATTGCGTGGCAGGTTATCCAATATCAGCAGCAAAGCTGCACCGAACAGGGCAATAGTAGCCGGCTCCGCGCCTATTGAGTGGGACATAATGAAACCGGTGATCACGATCGCGATCACAAACAGCGATTGCTTCAACAGTCGATGATCAGTAATGGCGTCGGCTTCACGGTAGTTCATGACTTTTTGCCGTCTTTCACTGCTGGCCTCAAGCTTGCGCCCCCAGAAAAAGTAAAGCGGTACAATAAACATCATCAGGATCACAAAAGCAATTGGCGCAAGGTTAATGATGAAATCATTAAAGCTTAATCCCACTGCACTGCCGATCATGATATTTGGGGGATCACCAATCAATGTTGCGGTACCGCCGATATTGGATGCAAAGATCATGGCGAACAGGTAGGGATAGGCATTGACCTTGAGCTCGTCCGTTATCAACAGCGTTACCGGTGCGATCAGCAACACGGTGGTGACGTTGTCGAGCAAGGCCGAGAGCACTGCCGTCACCAGCACCAGCATAACAAGTATGCCCCACGGGTCAGCTTTAACCTGCTTCGCAGACCAGATTGCAAGGTACTGGAACACGCCCGATTTGCGCGATATACCGACAATGACCATCATGCCGGTGAGCAAGCCAATGGTATTGAAATCGATGCCCTGTACAGCCGCCTCCTGGGTAAGTACACCACCGACAACCATCAGGCTGGCCGCACTGACTGCAACAATGGCACGATTCAGTTTTTCGGCCACGATTAAAGTGTAAGTCAGGATAAAGAGTACACCTGCATACCATACCGGATCCAGGCCAAAGATAATCGAAGCCTGATGTGCCTCGTGCATAATATTCTCCGCTAAGCCGACAGGATTTTTTCGCCGGCATCCCAGTAGGAAATCACACCCAGCAGTTTGCCGTTATCAGATTCAACCACGGGTAGACTGTCCTTGTTTTGATAGAGAATCAGCAGTGTTTGAACCAGTGGCATATCCGGCGGAACAGTTTGGGCTTCCGTGTTCATGCACGTGGAAACAGGCTCGTTTTCAAGTTCGATCAAACGGTTGTGCAGGTCAGACAGCGTTTCCTGCACGAATGGAACACTGGTCAGACCCTTCTTCATCAACACTGCTTTCGGTAAAACATTCTTCAGCAGGCAGGTGACGCCGAAGCTGCCCAGGTAATGGCCGTCATCATCGACAACAGGCAGGTTTCTGTAGCGATTATCCATGATATAACCAATCGCGGTTTTGATGATGTCGGTTGACTTCACCACCGTTGGATGGGGGTCCATGATTGAAGTAGCAGTCATATAGCATTGCCTTGAGAAAAGCTGAAGAGCGTGTATTGAAGCACGGCCAATGCTACAAGATCAACATTTACTATCACCTTGGCACCAGGTGAGCGAATAAATACTGTTGTTTAACCGCAGAGGCGCGGAGGCGCAGAGTTGGTTACTGGTAAACGTAGAAGCGACTTGAGTCGCGAACACTCTGGCTACTGCGCCAGAAGTTTAATAAGAATGTGTGTCCACGAAAAACGCGAACGATGTAATAAATATTAAAAGAATGATGGCATCTTCAGTGCCCGTGATAGACTATCAGCAAGGTATTCGCGGCTAAAGCCGCTCCTGAAATTAGAATAATAATTCTCCGCGCCTCTGCGGTTAAACAACCTTAATTCCAGGCAGCTACTGGCAGCAGGCCCTTCGCATTACACATCGTATGTTGTTGATGCAACCTTGCCGCCGCTGCCGGTCCAGTCGGTATGGAAAAATTCACCGCGTGGTCGGTCAACGCGTTCATAAGTATGTGCGCCAAAGTAGTCGCGCTGGGCCTGTAGCAGGTTTGCGGGCAGACGTTCACTGCGGTAGCCGTCAAAGTACGACAAGGCTGAGGCAAATGCGGGTGCTGGAATGCCATTCGCTACAGCCAGCGTCACGGCTTTGCGCCAGCCAGCTTCTGCCGCTTTGAGCGCATCGACAAAAAACGTGTCCAGTGCCAGGTTTTCCAGTTGCGGATTGGTATCGTAGGCGGTCTTGATATTACCGAGGAAGGCGCTGCGGATGATGCAGCCGCCGCGCCACATCAACGCAATTTCTCCATAGTTGAGGTCCCAGCCCTGTTCCCTTGCCGCTTCGCGCATGAGCATGAAACCCTGCGCATAGGAAATGACTTTCGAAGCATACAGGGCATCATGCAAGGCCATGATGTTGTCTTCCTCGCTGCCTGAGACTACAGGGTCCGGGCGCGGCCCGAGGATGGCGGACGCGTGGACGCGTTCATCTTTTAACGATGACAGCACGCGCGCAAACACGGCCTCGCCAATCAGGGTCAGCGGCACACCGAGGTCGAGGGCATTGATGCCGGTCCACTTGCCGGTGCCCTTCTGCCCCGCCGTATCGAGTATTTTATTGAGCAGCGGCTCGCCATCCTCATCTTTCATGGCGAGTATATCGGCGGTGATTTCGATCAGGTACGAATCCAGCACGCCGGCGTTCCATTGCTTGAATACCTCATGCATGCGCTCGCAATCCATGCCCAGGGCATGCTCCATCAACGCATAGGCTTCACAGATCAGTTGCATGTCACCGTATTCGATACCGTTATGCACCATCTTCACGAAATGGCCGGCACCATCCTGCCCGACCCACTGGCAGCAAGGCTCGCCATCGACTTTTGCGGCAATTGACTGGAAGATATCCTTTACCAGCGGCCATGCCTCGGGGTCGCCGCCCGGCATTATGGATGGCCCATGGCGTGCACCCTCTTCGCCGCCGGAAATACCGGTACCGATAAAGCGTAAATCGTTTTCTCTAAGGTAGGCAGTGCGTCGTGTGGTGTCCGGGTAGTATGAGTTACCGCCATCGATAATGACATCGCCCGGCTCGAGCAAATGCAACAGCAGATCAATGAACCGGTCAACTACCTCGCCCGCCTTGACCATCAACATGACCTTACGCGGTTTCTCCAGTGCAGCCACCAGCTCTGCCAGGTCGTACGTACCGATGATATTTTTATCTTTTGCCGGCCCGTTGATAAACTCATCCACCTTGCTGCTGGTACGGTTGAACACTGCAACACGATAACCATGGTCGGCCATGTTCAGAACCAGGTTCTGCCCCATTACCGCCAGTCCAATCAAACCAATATCTGCCTTTTCCATTATTCCTAGTTCTCAGTTGTTGATTGCTATGCAGGAGTTACTCTCTAAGAAGATGACGCCATTTTCATTCAGTCTTATTTTATTCAAGATGAACCCAGTAACAGAAAAAGACGGCTATGATCGCTATTTACTTTTTCGTCCCTGAATATTACAGGATGTCATTGTTCAATTGTTACAAAGATATGACACCTGGTGATAGAGAGTTATTCACATCAGTTGTAACTGATGCCTCGTGGTTTTTCAGTTCAGAAATAATTGGCACAGGTCTTGTATTTGATACTGAAAGGGCTTTTTTGATGGCAGTGACATGCGTTTCTGCACTCGATTGGACCATCACGATTTATTGTGGTGCAAGCTGGATATGCGTTCATGGCCAATCAGTTCAGGCTGCAGTCGTCCTGCGGGCAGAAATATATTTGATGCAGGTCAATAAAGTCATAGAAACCTTGGTTATGGGCTAACAATATGGCGTGTTTACACTATAGATGCCTTGCAGATTATTTCATTTAATCTGCCATGAGAGTAGACTCGCTGCCGATGCAAAAAACAACAAATATAACACTGCAGTTCCTCAACCTCTGGCTGACGCTGATGCTCATCTGGGTAATCGCCAACGGCACGCTTGCATACGACACATTGTTAGCAGGTATTGTAATCTCGGCTGCCATCGCGCTGGCTTTCGCTTCCTTCGCCCGGGTCTACAGTGTCATTCGCTGGTCACCGAAAGTGCTCTTCTACTACCTGGTGTACCTGGGTGTGTTTTTCATCGAACTGACAAAAGCCAACCTTAACGTGATGCGACTGGTGTTCTCGCCTCGTATCGATATCGAGCCCGGTATTGTCGAGATCAAGACCAGGCTGAAATCCCCTATCGGCCGTCTGGCCCTGGCCAACTCCATCACATTGACGCCGGGCACTCTGGTGGTTGATATAAAAGACGATTCCCTGTTCATCCACTGGATCAATGTCAGCGCGACTGACCCGGTGGCGGCTACTGAAGAGATCTCCGCCCGCTTCGAAAAACTGCTGAAGGTGATCTATGGCTGAAGCCGGCATGACTGAAATCACCATCATCATTTCAGCGCTGCTGATTTTTTTCAGCATCGTCTTCGGTATCGTCCGCCTCGTGATCGGTCCCGATACGGTCGATCGCGTGGTCGCGATCGACCTGCTGACGATCGTCACTATCGCGCTGATAGCCTTGCTCGCGCACCAGGCGGAACGCTTCATCTACCTTGACGTGGCACTGGTCTATGGCCTGCTCAGCTTCCTCGGCGTGCTGGCTGTTGCCCGCTACCTGGAAAAAGGTATCTGATTCACGTCATGTCCATACCTGTAATAACACTGCTGACTATCGTGCTCTGCGCCGGCATCCTCATCAGCGGGTTGCTGGCGGTAACAATCAACAACATGCTCAGTGCTGTCATCAGCGCGGGGCTCGCCAGCCTGTTTGCGTCCGTGGTCTACGTGGTACTGGCAGCACCGGATGTGGCCATGACCGAAGCCTCGATCGGCTCGGGTTTGACCACGATGATTTTTCTTTACGCGATACGCAAAACGCAGGGCGGGGACTGAGCGGCATGTTCGATTTTTATGCTGACATCGTCGGTAACCTGTTCCTGCTCATCGGTGCGCTGTTCCTGTTCTCGGCCGGTCTGGGTGTGCTGCGCATGCCGGACACCTATAACCGCATCCAGACCGGCACCAAGGCCACCACGCTCGGCACCATCATGATCCTCATCGGTATTGCTTTCCTGCATCCGACATGGACGCTGAAACTCATCATCCTGATCTTCTTCGTGATGCTGACCAACCCGGTGTCATCGCACGCGCTGGCACGCGCGGCGCATACCATTGGCACCCGTGAAACCGAAACAACCGTGATCGACCAGCTCGGTAATGAGGATGAAAAGGCAAAGGAGCAGGCTGAATGATCAAACGCATCTTCATCTTCCTGATGCTGTTTCTGATGGCGATGGTGTTTTTCAACCTCGCCTCGAACTACGTCGAGAACACGGAGTTGTCCAAACTCGGTCATTACTACGCTGCAAATGGCCCGCAGGAACTCGGTGCACCTAACCTGGTTACTGCCGTGGTCGTAACCTACCGCGGTCTCGACACCCTGGGTGAAGTCACCGTACTGTTCATATCCGCCGCTGGTGTCGGCCTGCTGCTGCGCCGCACCCGTCGCAAGCAAGATGATGAAGACCTTGAACAGGGCGACCGCGCGGAAGAAACCGCGGGTGTGCACAAGCCGGCCAGCGAGATCGTCGAGACTGCGACTGAACTGCTGCTGCCGATGGTGATCCTGTTCGGCGTCTACGTGTTCCTCAATGGCCACCTGTCACCCGGGGGTGGCTTCCAGGGTGGCGCGATCATCGCATCCGGCACCATGTTCCTGTTGCTGGCATTGCCCGAATCACACATCAGCCGCACGATGATCGCCATCATCGAATCACTGTCGGGTTTCAGCTATGTCGTTGTCGGCGTACTCGGCGTGCTCCTGGCCGGGGGCTTCCTCGACAACCGTATCATGGGCCTCGGCAGCTATGGCTCGTTGTTCAGCGCCGGTGCTATACCCCTGATCTATATTTTCGTCGGCCTCAAGGTCGGTTTCGAGCTCAGCGCCGTACTCGACCGCTTCCGCAAGGAGGACACCGGACCGTTATGAGTTTGCTCGCGGACCTGCCGATTTCCCTGATTGTGCTTTGCAGCGGCCTTGGCCTGGTGCTGGTCGGCCTGTGGGGCATGCTCACGCAGCGCAACATGATCCGCATGATCATCGGCTTCTCACTGACAGATACCGGCATCCACATGGTCATGGTTTCCATCGGTTACGTTACCGGCGGCACGGCACCGATCATCAATGATGCTGTGCCCATGGCCGAAGCCGCCAACCGCGTGGTCGACCCGGTGCCATCAGCACTGGTGCTGACCGCTATCGTGATCGGTCTCGGCGTTACCGCGGTAATGCTGTCATATGCAGTACGCATATATAAAGCACGCAAGACCCTGATGATTGACGAGTGCACGGAGTCGAAATGGTAAATACATTTCTGACAGACGTGCTGCTGCATCCACTGGGCATCTATGTCATCGCTCTGGGTGCAGGTTTCCTGGTACCGCTGTTCGACCGCGCACATCGTGGCTCGGCTATCCTGGTATTTCTTATGGCACTTGCCGCCATGGTGGCAATCGCGGCACTTAACCTGCTAACCATCGTCAACGGCGCACCGGCTATCGATATCGAAACTGCCGGTGTCGCACCACCGTTTTCGATCAACCTGCGCTTCGGCCTGTTCGAAGGTGGCTTTGTGCTGGCAGTGAACACCGTTGCATTGCTGGCAGCATGGCACTTCCTGCCTTCACTGAAACAGCATGCCTCGGCGCTGCTGCTTTACCTGATTATGGTGATGGGTATCAACGGCATGATAATGACCCGCGACCTGTTTAACCTGTTCATCTTCATCGAGATCACCTCGATCGCAACCTATGCCCTTATCGGCATGGAGCGCACCGGTAATGTCCTGGCCGCCGGTTTCAAGTACATCATTGCAACTTCGGTTGCAACGGCATTCTACCTGCTCGGCACCATCTTCATCTACTATCAGACGGGCACGCTGAACATCGACGACATCATTGCACAGCGTGAACTGATCACCGGGCCCATCGGTTTGATCGCAACCCTGTTCGTGCTCACCAGCCTGCTGATCGAACTCAAGCCATACCCCGCCAACGGCTGGGGCCTGGATGTGTACGAAACGGCGCCCACTGGCATCGCTTCCCTGATATCCGTCGGCGTTTCAGCCGGTGTGTTTTTCGCGCTTTATAAACTGCTGCCGTTAATGAGCGATTACCTGACCAGTATTGCACTGGTCGGTGGTGCCACCTTCCTGTTTTCCAACATCATCGGCCTGAAGCAGGACAATGCCAGGCGCCTGCTCGGTTATTCATCCATTGGCCAGATGGGCCTGCTCACGCTGGCAATAGCGCTGCTGCAACAGCTGGATGCCTCATCACAACTGGCTCTCGTCGTCGGTGGTTTATTCATCAACCACCTGCTGGCCAAGGCTGGGCTGTTCTGGCTTGCAGGCATGGTTGATCGTTCGAACATAAAAGACTGGTCCGCGATCGCCGGGCGCCCCGGCCTGTTGTTGTTGCTCGGCATCATGATGGCTGCGCTGATCGGCCTGCCGCCGTTCCCGGGTTTCTGGGCAAAATGGGAGCTGGTCATGCTGCTGGCCGGTGGCGGGCAGTACGGCTGGATCGCCGTGATACTGATCGGCTCGCTGCTGGAAGCCGCCTACCTGTTCCGCTGGTTCAGCTATGCACGCCATCAAGATGAAAGCAGCACGGCTGAAACACAGACTGAGGCAGCCGTCAGTTTCTGGCAACAGGCCCCGGTCGCTATTGCAGTATTGCTGTTGTTCGCTATCGGCTCTGGCATGGCAATGACAATGAGTATCGATATCCCGGGCATGTTCCTGCCGCTGCTTGCTGGCTTGATGCTGTGGCTGATCGACAGTCTTTGCGCACGCCTCAAGGGTCTGCCAATGCTGGTCTTTGTTGGTATGGGCGGCCTCTGGTTGACGAATGATCTCGAGGGTTTAAACCAGCTGTTCAGCTATCTACTGGTTGGTGGCGGCCTGTTGGTAAGTATTGCTTCAATGTACCGCACTGGTGACCGCAAGGGATTTTATCCCTTGCTCGCGGTACTGCTGCTGTCACTCGCTGCGCTGTTACGCGCGAAGACGTCACTTGAGTTTTTCTTCAGCTGGGAACTGATGACACTGAGTTCCTACCTGCTGGTTACGCTGGGACGTGAGGGCGTTAAACCTGCGCTCAATTACCTGCTGTTCTCACTCGCTTCGGCGTACTTCATCCTCGCCGGTTTTGCGGTCGCCTATGCTGCAAGCGGTAGCCTGCTGCTGTCGGACCTCGGCAACAGCGGTGATTCCATCGGCCTCGTCTTCAGCCTGCTCGCGGCCGGCTTTGTCATCAAGATGGGTGGCTTTGGCGTGCACGTCTGGCTGCCCGCCGCTTACGCCGAAGCCGACGATGACTTTACCGCGATACTCTCTGCCGTGGTCAGCAAGGCCGGTATCTTCGGGCTTATACTAATTGCAGCACAGCTTGGCATTCGTTCAGACATCGGCCTCGATCCGGCCTACGTGCTCGGCTGGATCGGTATCCTTACCGCTACCTTTGGTGCATTGATGGCCGTGTTCCAGGAAGACATCAAGCGCCTGGTCGCCTACTCCAGCATGGGGCAACTGGGTTATATTGTTACCGGCATCGCACTGATGAGCCACCTTGGCTGGGTGTCGGCGCTGTACATGACCGTCAACCATTTTCTGTTCAAAGGCATCCTCTTTCTCAGCATCGCCGGCATCATACTGCGTACCAACGAACGCATGATGTACAGGATGGGTGGCCTGATCAAGAACATGCCGTTTACTTTCGTGTTCACCATGATTGCGATTATTGCCATGTCCGGTGTACCGCCGCTAACCGGCTTCGGCGGTAAATGGATGCTGTTCAATGCCCTGATGGAGAAAGGCTGGTACTGGATCGCCGCCCTCGCGTTCTTTTCCAGCGCCGTGGCTTTCCTTTATATGTTCCGCCTGCTGCAGACCGTGTTCCTCGGTCAGCGCAAACTCGAACACGCCAGGCTGCGCGAAGCACCGGCCATTCTGCTGGCGCCGCAGTTCGTCATGATCGCCGCCATCATGGTGATCTCGGCTTACCCGAAACTGCTGCTCGATCCACTGTCTGCTGCAGTTGCGCCGTGGCTCGGTGGTGCACTCGTATGGGAAGGCTTTGCCTTGCAGACACAGTATGGTTACTGGAATGCGCCGATGATCATGGCCATAGTCGGCGGCGTCTGGATGGTGCCGCTGATTTTATTGCTGTTGATATCGCTGACCCTGAAAATCCAGAAAGTCGAACAGTTCAACATCGTTTATGCCGCCGAGCGTCCGCACCGTCCGGAAGATACGCATTATGCCTATCACTTCTTCGCCCACTACGATCGTGCCATCGGCTTCCTGGTAAAACCACGCGCCACTGCCTTCTGGAACGCCGCTGCCGAATGGAGCCACACGCTGGCTTCATCACTGCGGATTTTCTACAACGGTAACGGCCAGACCTACGCGTTGTTCATCCTGATGTTTTTTGTTGCCATGGTGCTGGTGAATGGAGGGCTCGGATAGTGATCGTCGAATGGCTGGGTAAAGTCGGTAACTTTTCGCTCACGCTGCTGATTGTAACGGGCTACGGCCTGCTGGTGGGCGCGTTCATCGAGCGGATTATCGCCAAGGTTCAGGGCCGCATCGGCATCCCCTATTCGCAACCGTTCATCAACATCCTGAAAAACCTGTTCAAGCGCACCGCCGTCAGCCACGGCATCATGTTCTACCTCGGCCCCGTATTCCGCATCGCCGGTGGCATCGGCACCCTGGCTTTCATACCGGTGATCTATGGCAGTGACACCTTCTCCAATTTCAGCATGGCCGGCGACCTGTTCCTGGTGATCTACTTCATGTTCTTCGGCCAGCTCGGTATGGCACTGGGTGCCGGTGAAAGCGGTCACCCCTACGCGGCCATCGGAATTGCGCGCGGCTTATCGCAAATGACCGCCTACGAAGTGCCGTTTGCACTGGCGGTGATATCCATCGTGATCCAGTACGATACCCTGTCGATCACCGAGATCGTCGCCGCGCAACAGGGTGGCTGGGAAAACTGGACCGTGTTCACCAACTGGGTCGCGACACTGGCCGCGATGCTGGCCCTGCTCGGCATGACCGGCTACTCGCCGTTCGACGTTTTTCTTGCGCCACAGGAAATCCCCATCGGCCCGCCAACGGAGTTCCACAGCGCTTATTTGTCGCTGTTGCAGACAAACCGCGCCCTGTTCGGTGCGACCAAGCTGGTGCTGTTTATGAACCTGTTCTTTGGCGGCGCCACGGGCTGGGTCGAACTGATGATCAAGACCTGGCTGATCTACATGGTCGCAATCGTTATCGGTGTCGCCTTCCCGCGTTTTCGCGTTGACCAGGCGATTCGATTCTTCTTTAAAATCCCGACCCTAATCGGGATAATGTCAATTGTATACGCACAGATGGTGCTGACTTCCTGAGAGGGCCCGAGATGATTAAAAGTCTGAGTACAGAAGACACCCTGGAAAATGCCGGGCTGACCGCAGAAGAACAGCAGTTGTTCAGTAACGCTCGGCCCAAAGCCTACGAGCCATACCCGATCAAGGCGGTGGAAGATTTCGCCAACTGGGCGCGCGCGAATTCATTGTGGGTACTGGCCTTTGGTACCGGTTGCGGCGCCATCGAGTTGCGACCGTTGATGACGGCGCGCTTCGATGCCAACCGTTTCGGCGTCGCCGGGCGGCCGACGCCGCGGCAGTCATCGGTGTTCGTCATCGGTGGCTATGCCTCGGTCAAAACCCTGAAACGCATCATTCGCAGTTATGAACAGATGCAGGGACCCAAGTTTGTGATTGCGCTCGGCATATGCCCGGTCAACGGCGGCATGTATTTCGACAGCTACAACACCATTAACCAGTTCGACCAGTATATTCCGGTTGACCTCTACATCACCGGTTGCATGCCGCGACCGGAAGTGCTGGTGGCCGGTATCATGGAACTGCAGAAGAAAATCAAGCAGGGCCGTTGCGATGGTGCCAACCGTTACGTCGAAAACTTCGACTGGTACAAGGCCAACCAGAAGAAGGTCATAAAAAACTGGGACATGCCCGATTACAACTGGTAACAAACAACGGCTGAACAAATATGAGTGCAATGTTTGAAAGACTGGAACGCGAATTCGGTGTTACCAACATCACCGAGCTTAAGCCCGGCCTGACCACACTGAAAGTGGCGAAAGACAAGACCGAGACGCTGATCCGCGAATTGCGCGACCGCGAAGGTTACACGCACCTCAATTTCATGACCGTCATCGACTACATCGAGGACAGCCTCTTCACCGTGGTATACATGCTGCACAACTACGACAGGAAAGACAGCTTGAGCATTCATGTTGATATCGGCCGCGATGGCGAAGACATGGTATCCATCCATCACCTGTGGGCCCAGGCCTGGACCTACCAGCGTGAACTGCGCGAGGCGTACGGTATCCGCTTTCCTGGCAGCCCGCGTCAGGACGAGGATTTTGTACTGGAAGGCTGGGACCAGATCCCGCCGATGCGGCGTGAGTTCGATACCAAGAAATTCAGCGAGGAACGCTTCGGCCACCGCGAGGGCCGTTCCAGTGAAGAGCCGCGTGAACACATGAAAGTAAACCTGTACCCGAACCGAGGAGGCGATGAACAATGACGCAGTCAACCGGCCATTCCGCCTCGCTGGATTTCCCGCAACCCGAACCGGTTGACCTGTCTTCGGGTAAATACGTCAAGCTGTGGCAAGGCCCACAACACCCGGGCATAACCGGCAACATGTCGCTGGAACTGGTGCTGGACGGTGACACTATTATCGAGTGCAAGACCCATGTTGGTTACCTGCACCGTGGTTTCGAAAAGCTGATGGAAAGGCGCACCTACATCCAGAACTTCACCGTGGTGTGCCGCATCGCGGTACCCGAACCGACTTTCAACGAGTACCTGTACTCCGCCGCGGTCGAGGAACTCAGCGGCATCGAGGTACCGGAACGCGCGGTCTGGCTGCGCACCATGAACCTGGAGCTGATGCGTCTCGCCAGCTTCCTGATGTGGATAGGTGGTCTCGCCAGCGCTTTCGGCCAGTACACTGTGCCCAACTGGACCCTGGCCTATCGCGACTACGTGCTTGACCTGTTCGAGGAAATGACCGGTGCCCGCATCTACCACATGTATATCGTGCCCGGCGGCGTTCGTGCCGGTCTGCCGGACGGATTCGAGCAACGCGCACGTGAAATTATGGATGGTGCCGAAAAGCTGCTCGACCAGGTCGAGCGCGTGATGTTCAACAACGCGGTGTTCAAGGCACGCTCAAAAGGCCTTGGCATCATCACGCCGGACATGATCGACCCCTACGGCATTGTCGGCCCCAATGCACGCGCCTGCGGCTTCGCCCGCGACCTGCGCAAGGACGAGCCCTACCTGGCCTATGACCAGCTCGATTTCGATATTGTCAGCGGCAACGAGTCCGATGCCTACGGCCGCGCCTACTGTCGATTGCAGGAGACCCGCCAGAGCATCAGCCTGATCCGCCAGTGCCTCGACCATACCCCGACTGACGGCCCGTTCCAGGCAGACATGCCCAACGTGCTGCACTGGAAAATCCCGACCGGCGAAACCTACGTCAAGGCGGAGTGTACCCGCGGTGAGTACGCTTACTACATGGTGTCTGATGGTACCGAGTATGTACGACGCGTACACGTGCGCGGCCCCAGCTACACCCACGCCATCGCCGTGATGGAACGCCTGGCGCGCGGCACCAACATCGCCGATATCGCCGGCCTGATGGTATCGCTGCATACCTATCCACCGGAGATCGAACGCTAATGAATGAAATGATTAACCGCAGAGGCGCAGAGACGCAGAGAAATGCTATATACGATTGTAATTTCACATCTGTTTGCTGCTCTGTTCTGTCGGCCGCAATACAAAAACCAACATCTTTCTCAGTGCCTCTGCGCCTCTGCGGTGAAATAGTTTTTTCAAACACAGTATTCAGACGAGTCATGCAATGAATTTAAGAGACCTGTTATCGCCCTTCTTTGTCTGGCAGCGCGCCTTCGAGAAACCCTACACCTCGATGCGCCCGACCATCGACCGGCCCGGCGCGCCGGCTTATCGCGGATTTCATATTAACGTTACAGAAAAATGCATCGGTTGTGGCAGTTGCCACACGATCTGCCAGAACCACGCCATCGATATGGTAGCGGTGGAAGAATTTGAAGGCCGCCCGGGTGACAGCGGCCTGCGTCCGCGCTTCGATTATGGCCGCTGCTGCTGGTGCGGCCTGTGCGTGGACATCTGTACTGCAGCCTCGTTGCGCATGAGCAATGAATACGCCTGGTTTACCGAAGACCCGGACGAGTTCCATTTCACCGCGGGCGTGGATGACAAGCCCTGGCAGGACAATGAGCATGGCTACCGCCGTGCGGATGACTATCACCTTTACCCGCCCAAACGCATCGAAATGGAGATGCTGTCGCCGGAGGATAGCGTACAGTCGTTTGATGAAGTCGCTAAAGGCTACAGCATCGAGCAGGCAAAGAAAGAAGCCGACCGCTGCGTGGAGTGCGGCATCTGTGTTGCCACCTGTCCGGCACACATGGATGTTCCTGACTACATCCACAGCATCCGCGATGGTGACTACGAAAAAGGCCTGCAGCTGATGTACCGTACCAATCCGTTCCCGGCGACCTGCGGCCGCATCTGTACTCGCAGGTGTGAATCCGTATGCCCGGTCGGCATCCTCGGTGAGCCAGTCGCAATCCGCTGGCTGAAACGCTTTATCGTCGACCAGGTCGACGCAAATGACTACAGGCGCATACTTAATGATGAGATTAATGAAAGCGGCCACAAGGTCGCCATCATCGGCGCCGGTCCCGGCGGCCTCAGCGCTGCCTATTACCTGCGCAAGCAAGGCCATGCTGTGACTGTTTTTGAAGCACAGAAAACTGCCGGCGGCATGCTGCGCTACGGTGTACCAAGCTATCGCCTGCCGGATGCCGATCTTGACAAGGACATTGAATACATTGTCTCACTGGGTGTCGACATGAATTACAACACGCAGGTTGGCAAAGACATCAGCTTCGAGATACTGTTGCAGGACTACGATGCCGTGTTCCTCTCCACTGGCCTGTCGGTACCGTCCAGCATGCGCATTCAGGGTGAAGACCACCCGCGCGTGCTGTCAGGTTTGCAGGTACTCGCCGATGTCGCCAGCGGGCGCGATCCTGGTATCGGCCACAAAGTCGCCGTGATCGGCGGGGGCAATGTCGCCATGGATGCCGCGCGTGTCTCACGACGCCTCGGTGCGGATGTCACTATACTCTACCGTCGCCGCATCGCCGATATGCCGGCAGACACTGAAGAAATCCACGAGTCACAGGAAGAGGGCTGCAGCATCGTACCGCAGGCAATCCCGGTCGAGATCGTCAACGCAGCGGATTCCAGCCAGGTCACGATCAAGTGGGGTGAGGCAGAAATGGTGCAGGACCCGAAAGGCGGCCGCCCGCGCCCGGTGCTGCAGGAAGATCGCATGCATGAACAAAGCTATGACAGCATCATCTCGGCCATTGGCCAGGGCAGCGATCTCGACTTTCTTTCCAAAGAGATACAGGAACAGCTTGCAATCGAATGGGGCAAGTTTTCTCCGGGTGAGTACCAGCACACGCCGTTGCAAAAAATCTTTGTTGGCGGCGACGTTGCCAACCGTATCGCCGACGCCATCAGCGCAATCGAAGATGGCCACCACGCGGCGCGCGGCATTGACCGTTTCCTCAACCCGGACGCATACACTAACAGCGATTCACAAGCAGGTAGATAAAGACCAGGGGGATGAACACCGATGAATACCATTGATGAAATACTTGATTACGCAATTGACCAGGAACAGCAGGCGGCTGACTTCTATGCAAACCTTGCCGGGCGGGCTGAAAAAGCCGGCATGAAACAACTGCTGCTTGAATTTGCCGAAGAAGAGAAACGCCACAAGGAACGTTTGCTCGCAGTAAAAACCGGCGATCGCGAACTGACACCGGAACAGGAAGTACTGGACCTGAAAATTTCCGACTATCTTGTTGAAGTCGATGCCAGCGACGATATTTCCTACCAGGATGCACTGATCGTCGCCATGAAAAAAGAACGCGCCGCCTTCGAACTTTACAGCGACATGGCTGCAAAAATCCCCGAGAGCAACCTGAAGGAAGTCTTCGTCGGTCTAGCCAAGGAAGAAGCCAAGCACAAGCTGTTCTTCGAATCGGAATACGACGAACGCGTGCTGCAGGACAACTGAATAAACGTAGACAAACACATGTTTCACCGCAGAGACGCAGAGGAATATTGTTAAGACAGTAACTTCTTCTATAACTTCTTCTTTGCTCACTGCAATGATGTGTCAGTCGCAAAACAAAACCCAATTTCTTTCTCAGCGCCTCTGCGCCTCTGCGGTGAATTATTATTTTTAAAGAATGGAATGTGCCTTATTGATTCACGACTAACACTTTTCCTGCAGAGATAAACCTTCAACACAAGAACCGACATGGAAATAAAAACCGTTGCAACAACGCCTTTCAATGACCAGCGGCCCGGCACTTCCGGCTTGCGCAAGAAAGTAAAAGTATTCCAGGCACCGCATTACCTGGCTAACTTCGTACAATCCATTTTCAATGTACTTCAAGATTACCGGGGGAAAACGCTGGTAGTCGGCGGAGACGGACGCTACTTCAACCGCGAAGCGCTGCAGATCATTTTAAAGATAGCTGCCGCCAACGGCTTCGGCAAAGTCATGGTTGGCCGTGGCGGTATTCTGTCGACACCGGCAGCCTCCTGCGTTATACGCAAGTACAATACTTTCGGCGGTATCATCCTCTCGGCCAGCCATAATCCGGGCGGGCCGGATGATGACTTCGGCATCAAATACAACACCGCTAACGGCGGCCCGGCACCTGAAAAAATCACCGAGGCCATCTATAGCCAGAGTCGGGAAATAACGGAATACCAGGTACTGGAAGCCGCCGACGTTGATCTCGATAGCATCAGTGAACAGCAACTCGGCAATATGCACGTTGAGATTATCGACCCGGTCAGCGATTACGCAGACATGATGGAGCAGCTGTTCGATTTCGATACCATGCGCGCACTGCTCACCTCGGCAACATTCAGTATGCGCTTCGATGCCATGAATGCCGTAACAGGTCCCTACGCACACGAGATACTGGAGAAGCGTCTCGGTGCAGCTGCAGGCACGGTGTTACGCGGTGAACCTTTAGTGGATTTTGGCGGTGCACATCCAGATCCGAACCTTGTGCATGCCAAAGAACTGGTGGCAGCGATGAGTGGCGTCAATGCACCTGATTTTGGTGCTGCATCTGATGGTGACGGCGACCGCAACATGATCCTTGGCCGCGATTTCTATGTCACACCCAGTGACAGTCTTGCCATTATTGCCGCAAATGCAGTGCATGTTAGCGGCTATGCCCAGGGCCTCGCTGGCGTCGCTCGCTCGATGCCGACTAGCCAGGCCATCGACCGCGTCGCTGCAGCATTGGGAATAGAGTGTTATGAAACGCCGACTGGCTGGAAATTTTTCGGCAACCTGCTCGATGCCGGCAAGATTACGCTGTGCGGTGAAGAGTCCTTCGGTACTGGTTCGAACCACGTGCGTGAAAAGGATGGTCTCTGGGCCGTGTTGTTCTGGCTCAACATACTGGCTGTACGCAAGCAGTCGGTCGCCGACATCGTGCAAAACCACTGGAAACAGTATGGCCGTGATGTGTATACGCGTCATGACTACGAAGGCGTGCCCGCAGAGGGTGCGAATGCATTGATGGAACAACTGCGTGCATGCACTAGCGACCTTGCCAACAAAAGCTTTGCCGGCTATACCGTCGAGCTTGCTGACGACTTCAGCTATACGGATGCAGTCGATAACAGTGTCAGCAGCAACCAGGGTATTCGCATTCTGTTCAGCAATGGTGCGCGTATCGTCTATCGCCTGTCAGGCACCGGCACCGAAGGCGCCACCTTGCGTGTTTATATCGAACAACCGGAAACAAATCCTGACAAGCTTGAACAGGACCCGCAGCAATCACTGTCCGAACTGATACGCCTGTCATCCACAATCGCAGAAATTGAAAAATTTACCGGGCGCATAGCACCGGATGTAATCACCTGATCAGGCCGATAAAATCAGAAGAAATCTGTATAATCAACGCTGGTCATTATCGCCGGGCTGGAGACGAGCAAATCCACTTATGTGCAGAATTGTGCACAGGCGCACTAATTCGGATCAAGATTGATCCTGATCAACACATAAATAGTCCATCAGAGTATAAATTAGGCACACAAGCTCGGTTCTTGATATTACAATAAAAATGTTAGTATTTCGTTCTATAAATACTTCAGGAACGAAGAATCAGAATAATAAAAAACAAGGCGAGCTAATGAATATATTGCTGATGTCAATCAAGCGGGCTTTTACGCATGAGCATTGATGAATTTCTTTCCAGTCTTACAGATTCAACAAATAACCGTCCGGATCATTTGTTGCAGTATCTGTATGAAATCCAGTACCAGTACTCCTGTATCCCGCTACAGGCTGTCAAGATCCTGGCTGAAAAACTGTCATTGACCGAAGCGCACATTAAAGGCGTTATAGGCTTTTACTCCTTCCTGCATGATTTGCCACGCGGCACCTACGATATTCTGTTTAGCGACAGCATTACCGACCACATGCTCGGTAGCCGCGAGTTAATGGCCAGCCTGTGCAGTAAACTCGGAGTCACGCCCGGTCAGCCACGCAAAGACGGACGTGTCACTGTGGATTTCACTTCTTGCACCGGCATGTGTGACCAGGGCCCGGCCATGCTCATTAATGGCTGGACGGTCACCAGGCTAGACCAGAACAGTATTGAATCAATCGCCCGGCTGATTGAGTCTGGTGTTGACATTAAACAATGGCCAGAAGAATTCTTTCAAGTTGAAGACAATATCCAGCGACGCGATATCCTGCTTTCAGACGACTCGAGTAAAGGCGATGCCCTGAGGTCGCTCATCGATAAAGGCAATGACGCCATGCTCGAACAAATAGAAGCATCCGGCCTGCGCGGCCGTGGTGGAGCCGGTTTCAAAACCGGTATGAAGTGGCGTTTATGTAAACAGGCTGAAGCAGATCAACATTACGTGGTATGCAATGCTGATGAAGGCGAACCGGGCACGTTTAAAGACCGCGTACTGCTAGACTCTTATGCCGACCAGGTATTTGAAGGCATGACGCTTTGTGCCGGTGTAATTGGCGCATCGAAAGGTTATCTCTATTTACGTGGTGAATACCGTTACCTGCGTGCACCACTTAAACAGGTACTGCAGCAGCGGCGCGAAGCAGGTTTACTTGGAACGAACATTCTTGGTAAAGATGGCCTTGATTTTGATATCGAGATTCATATGGGCGCTGGTGCCTATATCTGCGGTGAAGAATCATCGCTGATTGAATCGCTGGAAGGTAAACGCGGCATTCCGCGCATACGCCCGCCTTTCCCGGTCACGCAGGGTTATCAAAACAAGCCAACCGTGGTGAATAACGTGGAAACATTCATGGCTGCTGCGCTGATCGCAATTCATGGTGCTGACTGGTTTCGCTCCGTGGGAACCGAACAGTCAACTGGCACCAAGCTGCTCAGTATCAGCGGCGACTGTGAAAAGCCCGGTATTTATGAATACCCGTTTGGCGTTTCGATACAGGATATCCTGCAGGACTGTGGTGCAAATAACAGCCAGGCGGTACAGGTTGCCGGCGCTGCCGGTGTTGCGATCCCGGCGGGAGAGTTCGGGCGCAGTATTGCCTTTGAAGATATATCCACCGGCGGTTCGTTCATGGTATTCAACCAGGATAGAGACCTGCTCGATATGGTGCAGAATTTTGCCCACTTTTTTCTCCACGAAAGCTGTGGCTTTTGCACACCCTGTCGCGTCGGCAGCTCCTTGATGAAAGACCTGGTCGACAAGGTATGTGCTGGTCATGCAGGAGAGTATGACCTTGGAGAAATACGAAATATCGGCATGCTGATGCGCGCAAGCAGCCATTGCGGACTGGGGACAACCGCGCCAAGCTCCATGCTCGACACCCTGGAAAAATTTCCGCATATTTACCAGGCCCGCCTCGGCGATGCTGGCTATGAGCCTGCCTTCGACCTTGATGCAGCCTTGCAGGATGCACGCGACATCAGCGGGCGAGATGATGCCGGCGCACATATCGGAACGAAGTCATGAGTGGTAACAAGACATTCAAACTGGATGGCAAGACCATTGCTTTTGAGGATGGCGATACCATTATGGATGCGGCATTAAGGTCAGGAGAATATATTCCGCACCTGTGTCATAACCCCGAATTCACCCCACATGGCAGCTGTCGCGTCTGTGTCGTTGATATCGATGGCAGACAGGTTTCAGCCTGTACGCAACCGGCGATGGAAAATATCGAAGTCGATAACTCTTCAGATGAAATCATAAGTGATCGACGCGCGTTATTGCAAATGTTGTTTGTCGAAGGTAACCATGTGTGCCCGGGCTGTGAAAAAAGCGGTGCCTGCCAGTTGCAGGCTGTTGCCTATTACACCAACATGTTGTCACCGCATTTCACGCACTTTTTTCCACAGAGAAGTGTGGATGCATCGCATGCAGATACAGTGATAGATTTTAACCGCTGTATCCTGTGCGAACTGTGTGTACGCGCCAGTCGGGACGTTGATCATAAAAATGTGTTTGCCATCGACGGCCGCAGCATCAACAGTCGCCTGGTGATCAATTCAGCCAGCGGCAAACTCGGTGACAGCAGCTTTGCTGCGACTGACAAGGCAGCACATGTCTGCCCGGTTGGCGCCATCCTGCCCAAGCACCAGGGATACGACAAACCCATCGGTGAACGCCTGTATGACAGGCAACCAATCAGCGTTGTCGGTGATGTTGCCGCCCACGAACAGGACGAGGAACTGTAAACATGGCCGATAAAATAAAAGTCGCCACTGCATCACTCTGCGGCTGTTTCGGTTGTCACATGTCGTTGCTTGATATTGATGAGCGTATCCTTGAGCTGGTGCAACTAGTGGAATTTGACCGTTCTCCAATAACTGACATCAAAACCGTCAGCGACTGTGACATCGGCATTATCGAAGGTGGTGTTGCCAATGCCGAGAACGTGGAAGTGCTGCTCGAGTTTCGCAAGCACTGCAAAATCCTGGTGTCATTCGGTGCATGCGCGGTCAATGGCGGCATACCTGCCATGCGCAACAGTTTCACCTTGAAAGAATGTCTTGAAGAATCCTATGTTGATGGAATTGGTGTCGATAATCCGATGATACCGAGTGATAAGGAAATACCCATGCTGCTGAACAAGGTGCACCCGATACACGAAGTAGTTAAAATCGATTACTTCCTGCCCGGCTGCCCTCCATCAGGCGATACCATCTGGACATTCCTGACAGAACTGATCGAAGGTAAACCGATCAGCTTCCCCTATGAACAGATTCATTATGATTAAGCAGAGTCAGGTAAATTGTAAACACACCACAAACGTCATTCCCGCGGAAGCGGAAATCTATAGCTTGAATCTTGTTAAATGCTGGCAGACCAGATTCCCGCTTCCGCGGGAATGACCGGTAATAGAATATGTATGAGGCCACTTGATGTATAACGAACTCGAAACCGCCAACAACCCGGAAAAACTCGAACGCGTAGTGATCGAGCCGCTTACCCGCGTCGAAGGACACGGCAAGGTCACACTGCTGCAGGATGAAAACAATCTTATCAAGCAGGCGCGCCTGCACATCGTCGAGTTCCGTGGATTTGAAAAATTCATCCAGGGCCGCCCCTACTGGGAACTGCCGGTACTGGTGCAACGCCTGTGTGGCATCTGCCCTGTCAGCCATCACCTGGCTGCCGCCAAGGCGACCGACATGCTTGTGGGTACATCGAAGCTTACGCCCACGGCAGAAAAGATACGCCGCCTGATGCACTTCGGCCAGACGCTGCAATCGCACGCCCTGCATTTCTTTCACCTGTGCTCGCCTGATTTATTGTTCGGTTTTGATGATGAAGTGCGTCATCGCAACATTGTTGGGGTAATAGAAGACCACCCGGAAATCGCCATACAGGGTGTGCTGCTGCGCAAGTATGGCCAGGAAGTCATCCGCCTCACTGCGGGTAAACGCGTTCACGGTACCGGCGCAATTCCCGGCGGCGTCAACAAATCACTGGACCGTGAAGAAATTGATTACCTGTTGAAAGATATTGAACAGATCGTCAGTTGGAGTGTTGATGCCGTCGCGCTGATCAAGCGCATCTTTTTTGAACAGCTTGAATATCACATGGCCTTTGCAACCATCGACAGCAATATGCTCAGCATGATTGCCAGTGATGGCGCCTTTGATATCTACCACGGCGGTTTGCGCGCTACAGACAAAGACGGCAACATTATTTTTGATCACGCAGATTACACCCGTTACGCAGATTACATCAAGGAAGGCGTGAAGAACTGGAGCTACATGAAGTTCCCCTTCATCGATGCCATTGGTGCAGATAATGGCTGGTACCGTGTCGGTCCACTGGCCCGTGTCAATAACTGCGATTTCTTCACCACACCCCTGGCTGAAAAAGAGCGCATAGAATTCAAGGCCGTCAGCAACGGCAAACCTGTGCAATCGTCACTCGCCTATCATTGGGCACGGCTGATTGAACTGCTGCACTGTACCGAGGCGATTAGAGAACTGCTGCATGATCCTGACATATCCGGCAGCGACCTTGTTAACAAGGGTGAGATGCAGAGCTGCGGCATCGGCGTGATCGAAGCACCACGCGGCACACTGTTCCACCATTACGAAATTGACGATGACGGCATTGTAAATAAAGCCAACCTGATTGTATCGACGACGAACAACAACCAGGCAATGAACGAGTCTATCCGCCAGGTTGCCAGCCACTACCTCGATGGCAACCAGCTCACCGAACCGTTGCTTAACCAGATCGAAGTCGCGATACGCGCCTATGACCCATGCCTGTCATGCGCTACCCACGCGATGGGCAAGATGCCGCTGGAAATCACCCTGGTTAACGAAAAAGAAGAAGTCGTCGACCGACTGGAGAAACGCGC
>CAZRKQ010000038.1:0-2609 GCA_964600755.1 uncultured Thiotrichaceae bacterium | reverse complement strand
CGAAGGCTATGAATGCCGCCCACCTTGTCCACGTCGGTCTTGCGCTTCGATGCCGTGAAACACTTCTGAGCACTGCTGACCGCGAATGCTGTCATCGGGTCGCGGCCGGAAAACAACCACTCAGGAGGACGAAATAACTGCCAGTAGCAGCGCAGTTGCAGCAGCAATGTCTCTGGGATCTCGACCAGTCGGTCTTTGGCACCCTTGCCCTGATCGATGCGTAACAGCCGGCGCTCACCATCGATATCCCGGACCTTCAGATTCACCAGTTCACTGACCCGCAGACCACAGGCGTAACAGACTGTGAGCAACATCCGATGCTTGTGGTTGATACAGGCCGCAAGAATCGCCGCCACCTCCTGTCGTTTCAGTAACTCCGGGATACGCTGCGGTCGCTTCGGTACCTGAATCTTCGCCTCGAACTTCCGGTGTAACACCTCCTGGTATAAAAAACGGATGCCGTTGAGTGACAGCCGGCAACTGGCAGGCGCAAGATGCCGTTCCTTCACCAGATACAGGAAATAATCCTGAATCTCGCCTGTGCTCAGCCGTTCCGGCGAACGGTGATAATACTTCGCCAGACCTTCGACTGAGCTAAGATAACTCTCATGGGTACGAACCGCGAAACCTCGCACCAGCATCGCGTCGATCATTGCTTGACGTAGTTTGGTCATCATATTTCTCCTCTGTAATGAACTACGAACCCCAAGGGGGGTACAGAGAAGTGTGGACTTGATAGGGGTGGAAGGAGTGAAGGGGATTACTGGGGCCTATAAAGCTACCGCGAAGCGGTTAAGTTCAACTAGCACTGAGTGGCAATGGAGGTACGTTACGTCTGCTGTCAATTGCTGAACTGCTACCGGAGCCCGAAGTGCCGATATCCGATTTGGGCCGGGTTTTGCCTCGTGCAGTGCAATATGCGGAGGCCCGCTATCTGGGAAATGATTCTCAATACATAGGAAGCGGACTATAAGATTGTCCGGCGCAGCAGTCAGGAGTCGGGCAGTGCCGGACTTTCACAAGGGGGCTTTAGATATTGTAATTCTGACGTTCAATCCGCCTTATCCTCAATTAGAATGTCAACGGAGGGTTATGAGATTGAGAAGTCTTCAATTCACTGCTTTTTTTGTCTGAGGACGACACGCTGGATGAGCCGGGGCGTGGCCTCATCTACTCTTATTTCCAGTCCGTCAAAGCTGAATGTCTCACCCTGCCTTGGGATTTTCTGAATATTTCTAAGTAGCCAGAGGTTCACCGAATCGGTAGGTTTACCCGAAAGTTCTATGCCAAAAAAATCATTTATATCCCTCAGCTCTGTTGTACCGTCAACCGCGATTTCCCGCTCGGAAACCTTATCGATATGTTGTGACGCAACATCACTTTCGTCATATATTTCGCCGAACAATTCTTCCATGAGGTCTTCGAGAGTTACAAGCCCCCTTAAAACACCGAACTCGTCGACAACGACGGCCATGTGGCGCTTTTTCTTTCTTAGAGATGAGAGTAATTCGTCAATAAGCTGATACTGTGAAACAAACTCCACTTCATGACTTATTTCATTCAGGGTTATATCTATTTTTTTCTGTACGACATTATCTAGAAGATCTCTCAAGTGGAATACTTTCTGTATATTCTCTGGATCTTCATTGAAGACTGGTATTCGCGAGTGGGGCAAGCGCGCCACTTCTGGCATGGCTTCTGCGACTGTCAATTTTCCATCAAGAGCAATTACCTGATCGTGAGGCGTCATAACATCTCTAACGGTGGTTTCACTGAATGTAAATATCTTTTCGATCAGCTCTTTTGCGTCGTTCTCTATTGTTCCTTCTTTTGCTCCATGCCCAGCCATGTGAATCAATTCCGATTCTGTAACCGTGGGATCGCTCCTACCTCCAGATAAGCGATGAACCAAATTCGTCAGGTGCTGAAACAACCAAACGAGAGGGAAGATTGCTCGCATCAGTAGGAACAATGGTGGCGCTACTAAAAGAGAGATGCGTTCAGTATAACGGGTAGCCATACTTTTTGGTGTGATTTCACCGAATACAAGAATCAATATCGTCAGTACACCTACTGCGAGGCCAGGACCTATGTGGCCGAACCAACGAGTCGCGACGACAGTAGCCAAGGACGCTGCAGCGATATTAACCAGGTTATTCCCAATCAGTATGGTTATGAGCATTTGAGTAGTATTCTTTTTCAGATGAAGCAATGCTTGCGACCCGCTTCGTCCTTCCTTCACAAGGCCCTCTGCACGTGCTAGTGACAATGCGACCAAGGCAGTCTCAGATCCTGAGAAGATTCCGGAGAATACCAAGAGTATCAAAAGAAAAATGATTTCGTTCATCGATGATGATCGTATTAGTCCGACAAGTCAGTAAAGCTATAGAGCTACTTCCGGTATTTTACTAGAAAATGGTTCTTTCACGTAGAAAATTGATTAAATCGAGGAGATTAAAAAACATCCTGCGCCACAAATGAAGCCGGATATCCAGAAATTAGAGAATCGAGCCTCATAATTAGCTCTTATGAAGGAGATTTCAACAGTGAATATCAGCAATTCATGTAAGACAGCAAGGGGTCGGGAACTGCCTCGTGCAGCGCAGCAT
>CAZRKQ010000037.1:0-12462 GCA_964600755.1 uncultured Thiotrichaceae bacterium | reverse complement strand
TTGAAACGAAAGGTTTCATTGCGGTTATGACTGGAATCAAACTCTGTACCATCTGTCAGCCAGCCGGTGTAGTGTACTTCAACGGTCTGACCAGGCATTGCCTCATCACCATCACCGGTAATCTGGTCTTCGTATTCAAGGCCTTCGCTTATTTGCGGCATGCGCTTCTCCATAAAATTAAAATAATGACTATTTTTACACACACAGCGAAAAGAGAAACCGCTTTTCTACTGTCAATAATTAGCCGGTCAAATGTCTGATATCATCGAGAGTTCTAACAATAGTTGGCAATCCGGGGTGGCATCTATGGAAAAACATTATATACACTATTTACTCTCGCAAAGGCGCCAAGCGCGCAAAGAAAAAATAAAGCGGTTTTATTTCTAAAAACACAAAAATTCTTTGCATTCTTTGCGCCTTTGCGAGATCAAGCCTGAATTAATACTAATTATGTCTCCTGTCACAAAAGAACGAATAGGTTATGGCCTTATTATCATAACTGCAGTGCTTGCGCTTGGCGGAATACTGTCACATGGCCTGATACCACAAGACGTCGCTTACCATCTTTTTGTCGATACAAGAGAAATATGGTCCATTCCAAATTTCTGGAATGTTGTCACAAACATTCCTTTCGCCATTGTCGGCTTGCTGGGATTATATAAATTAAGGTCGCCGGGAAAGCTGGGTATTTTAGACGAGACCATTACAGCCTATATACTGCTTTTTTTCGGCACTTTCCTCGTCTGTTTCGGCTCGAGTTATTACCACTTATCACCTGACAACCAGACACTGGTCTGGGACCGCCTACCAATGACAATTGCTTTCATGGCCCTGTTCTCGATCATTATCAGTGAATTTATTTCGATTAACTCCGGTAAGGCCTTGTTGCTGCCATTAATACTGGCAGGCATTTTATCGGTTGCGTACTGGCACTTTACTGAAAACCAGGGCGAAGGTGACCTGAGGTTCTATGCCCTTGTCCAGTTTTACCCGATACTGGCAATACCCATCATGCTTGTCTGTTATCGTTCCAGATGCACACATGTGCAGGCTTACTGGTGGTTGTTACTGACATACATCGTGGCCAAACTTTTCGAACATTTTGATGGCGAGGTTTTTGACGTACTGGGCTTTATCAGTGGGCATTCTTTGAAACACCTGACAGCAGCACTGGGCATGTATGTGTTACTTGTTTTTTACCAGAAACGTAACTGCAACTGGCATAGCGATATTTAATATAGAGCCTGCAGGTTTATTAAATAAACGAACATGGCACTATATAAAACCATCCCGCTCATTACAGCATTAGCATTAAGTCTGGTCAGCACTTCTTATGCTGTTGAAGATGATCGCTATGACGATTATCAGCCTACGGAGCGTTTCAAACTGCGCATCGGCGGTTTTCTTATCGACCGCTTTGACACCACAGCACGCTTTGACTCGACCCAGTTCCCGATCGGCACACTCATCGACCTTGAGGAAAATTTCAATGTTGACTCCAGCGAAACTGTTATGCGCATTGACGGATTTTATCGATTCAACAATCGACATCGCATCGACTGGACCTGGTACCGTAGCCGGCGCAATGGCAGCGCGGCAGCAACACAGGATTACATCATCGGCGATCCGGATGACCCCGAGGGCGGCTTCATCATACCCAAAGATGCCCGCATCCAGACGCAATGGAATTTCGACCTGCTGAAAATCGGCTATGCCTATTCGTTTTTGAACAAGCGCCGTTACGAAATGTTTATCGGTACCGGCCTGAACATCCGCGACATCGATATAGATATCAGCTACCAGGCAGCCATCGCCACGTTCAGCGACAGTGACAGTTACGGCGGCGACGGCCTGATACCGCTGCCAACTGCAGTCATCGGCGGCAGATGGAACTTCACTGAGAAATTGCAAAGCATCTTTCGCTACGAGTTATTCCTTTTAGAAGTAGGTGACTACAAAGGCAGCCAGCAGGATTTCCAGTTGCTGTTTGAACACAGCACCTTCAAGCACGTTGGCTTCGGCCTCGGTATCAACACCGTTAATATAAACATGCGCGCTCAAGATGAAAAAATTCGTGGCGAGTTTGACTCGCGCATCCTGGGCCTGCTCGGATACATCAAGTTCTACTTGTAAATCTGGATATAGTTTTCAGGCCGGAAATAAACAGAGAAACTGAGCCGGTTTGGAAGTACAATTATTACTCTCGCAGAGGCGCAGAGCACGCAGAGTTATATTTAGTTTTTTTACATACAACGCATACATAAACAACCTCTGCGGTATTGGCGCCTCTGCGAGAATAAATATAACAATTAGTGTTAATGTATGTGAACAATAAAAAACGACAGCGCCAGACATTGACTATTCTTACAGGTCGAAGGTTGTGCTGTTCGCGCTATGGCCAGCGGATGACATAATCATTCCTATGCTCGGTTAACCCTACCTGTATATGCAGATGAGAATATGACCAACGAAACCGCTTTTGTATTTGCAGTCATCGCAGTAGCCGCCGTGCTCATGGCCAGCAACCGTGTGCGTTTCGACATCGTCGCCCTGCTGGTGGTGATGGCGCTGATGCTCAGCGGTGTGCTCACTATCGGCGAAGCGCTGTCAGGCTTCGGTAGCTCGGTGGTGGCACTGGTCGCCGGCCTGCTGGTGATCGGTGAAATGCTGGCGCGCACCGGCGTGGCGCGCGCCGTCGGCGACTGGATCCTGAAAAAGGGCGGCAGTAATGAAACGCAGTTATTGATCCTGATCATGGTCGGCGCCGCCGTGCTAGGGGCGGTGATGAGTTCGACTGCAGTCGTTGCCATCTTCATTCCCATCGTGTTGCGTATCGCAGCCGAAACCAGTCTCAATGCCCAGCGCATGCTGATACCCATGTCCTATGCCGCGCTGATCAGCGGCATGCTGACGTTAATTGCAACCACACCGAACATCGTTGTGCACGAGGAACTCCAGAGTGCCGGTTACAGCGGATTCGGATTCTTCAGTTTCGCCCCTGTCGGTGTTGCCGTGCTGGCAGTGGCTATAGTTTATATTTTGTTCATTGGACGGCGGCTGCTTTCCAGCGAAACACATATACCGGTCGCAGAGCAGCGCAATCGTTCCATCGAAGATTTATGGAACGACTATCGTATAGATGAAGAATACTGTCACCTCAGGATCGAAAATAATTCTGCCCTGGCGAACAAGACCATTGCCGAAACTTTGCTGGAAAGCCGCTACGGCGTCAGGATACTGGGGATTTTACGCCACATGCCGCGTGGCGAGGACCGCATTGCTGCGCCTGCTCCCGGCACCGAATTGCACACAAACGATGTGTTGCTGGTAGTGGGCAAACCTGAAGACTTCGAGCGACTCAAGTCTGAACAAAACCTGACCGTTCAGACGGAAACTATTCGGGACCGGCAGCGCTGGCTATGGGAGCTGGGTGGTGCCACCGTACTGATACACCCCGAATCGAAGCTGAGAGACAAATCACTACGTGACACCGGGTTCCGCTCCAACTATGACGTTCATGTTTTTGGCCTGCGCCGAGACAATCAACCGGTCACCGACTTCAGGGACATCAAACTGCGCTCTGCAGACAGCCTGTTCGTCGTCGGCCCCTGGTCCAAAATCCATCAATTACAACAACAAACGCATGACTTTGTAGTCACTGAATTCCCCAGTGAACAGGCAGAGATCGTGCCGTCTTACCGAAAAATGCCGGTAGCACTCACGATACTTGTCAGCATGGTGCTGCTCACCATGTTCGATATCATCGCGCTGGTACCGGCGGTGATGCTCGCTTCACTCGCGGCCATCTTCACCCGCTGCCTGACCATGGAGGATGCCTACCGCGCGATACACTGGAGCAGCCTGGTGCTGGTCGCCGGCATGCTGCCACTGGCGGATGCGCTGGACAAGACCGGCGGTACACAGATCATCGTCGATGCCCTGCTGTACACCATGGGTGACTCCGGCCCCTACATGATGCTGACACTGCTCTTTTTTCTCACCGCCGGCCTGGGACTGGTGCTGTCGAACACGGCTTCCGCGGTACTGGTCGCACCTATCGCGATTTACACCGCTGCCGCAATCGGTGTCTCGCCATATCCTTTTGCAGTGGCGGTATTGATTGCCGCATCGGCCGCCTACTCGACACCGATATCAACACCGGTGGTCACGCTGGTGGTCGATCCCGGGCGTTACAAGTTCACGGACTTTGTAAAAGTGGGGGTACCGCTGTTGCTGCTGACCTATGTTGTTACCCTGTTGCTTGCACCATTGGTGTTCCCGTTCAATCCTTCCTGAGTAACTGCACCCTTGAACACGACGCATTTGAGCATGCTAAACAGAAGACAGGTGCTCAGGCTGGCCATAACCTCGGTGCTGCTGGTCAGCGGCTGCGCGAGCATGAATGGCAATTCTGATCTCGACGCTGCGACGAACGATCTGAGCAGCGTGCTCAAGAACGTGGGGGATAACGGCGAACAGGAACAGTTGGTTTCGATTGCACGGCGTATCGAAAGCACGGCGCGTGAGCTGGGCACGGAGCACCGCGAATTCGTCAACCGCTTCGACAGCCTGCTCAGTGAATACGATACGACAGAAGCACAGCTCAAGCAGTTGATCGAAGCCTATGCCAAGCGCCGCAAGTTGCTGAGAGACGCCCTGTTACATCTGCAAGACGAGCTTCACGCCGCGATGACTCCCGATGAATGGGCCAGGGTCGTGCAGGTGCTGAACCGGACCGGCAAAGCGCTCGCCTCTTACACACTGCCGGAAGCTTAGCCATGCCCGTGCTCATTACCATCGCAACCGTCAATGCCCTGTTCCGCTCCGGTTCATCCGAGGTGAGCTTCCTGGACCCGGATGCATTGCGTGAACGCTGCCGTGACGAAATCGAGGACACCGAAACACGTATCCGAGCAATGATGCTTGCAGAACAGCTGCAACGACTGTCGCGTCAATACCAGAAGGCGGTGGTGGCGAGTGTCTATGCTTACATCGAAGAATCAGTGAAATGGGAATCGTCGGCGAGCGGGCTTATCGAACAGCTGCAGCCCTTGGACAGCGCGCGGCTACGCACAGTGCAGGAGATTGTCCGCGTACGCCAATCGATGCACGAGTTGCTCACGACTGAACAATGGAACCGGGTGTTTCAATGAGCAGTGAATAACGTGTAGCCCGGATGAAGCACAGCGTAATCCGGGGATGTTAGAACTCACCGCAAAGATGCAAAGAACGCAGAGGTTATTCTATAAAGTCGCTCCTAAACAAAAAATATAAGCTTTGCGGCTTTTTGAGAATCTTTTTAATCACCCTCAGCTTGCTGCAAGCGCCACTGGTACTCACTTACCTGCTTCAGATTGCTGCGTTGCGCTGCCGGCTTGTTCTCATTTATCAACTGGTCAAGATCTTCCGTCACGATACTCTGATAAAGATGATAAACATGACCTGAAGGCGCACGTATCGGGATATCGGACAGATCGATGATATCGATGTCGGTCAAGCCTTGAAGATGTTCACCGGCCTCGCCAAGGCGCGGATAACCGTGCACCTGCTTTGACAACGCCAGTGGACTGTCGTTACTCGAGACGTACACCGTCATGTTACGCACCAACGGCCGGATCAGCGGCAAATATTGTTTGAAGATACCAACATCGATATCCGGTGCGATCAACACCACCCGGTTGAACAACGGTTTGTTATCCTGCTGCGCCTGCGCCAGCAGCACCAGCGCGAGCATGACACCACGCGTGCCCAGGCTGTGCGCGACGATGTTGACATTACCCTTGTCGAAGCGCTTGATCATTTCAGCCAGCACCTGGCGCAACGGGTCCACGCTCCAGTACAGGTCAGCTTCATCGTGCGTGTAATTCGTTATCGCACCATCAGATGGCCAGCTAAACAGCGCGAACCGTCCTTCCAGTCCAAGTGATTCTTTGAGTATCAGCGCTCTTCTGCATCCTCTCTCGAAGCTGATATAGAAACCGTGCATATACAGCACCGGCGCCTGCCCGTTGGATGCATTTTGCATACGCTGCCAGAAATCCTCAACGGATAACTCCGTGATCGCATCCAGCTTGACGATTTCATCAGGAATATGAAACGGTGCTTTTTCCGCGATGGACTTTAATGAATTGAGCGGTGTACGCTCAAGCTCACAGATGCCTGCATGCAGCGTATCGCGCTCGCCGCCGAAATATTCCGCAGCTTGGTCACTGCCGGTTTTGTTTCTCAATGTCAGAAAGGGAACCGTACGGAGCACGTCCTTGTCTGCAGTGGTTATCGTAGTTGCAGATTCATTGGCGTCCTTCGATGTCTCGCTGTTGGCATTAACAAAGAATAACGCCATGAGTGCTGCAAACAGCAAGACAGGCAAAGCCAGTGACTGGAATTTATTTATGCGCATTGTTGTGAATAATCATCTGCTTACTTGCCAGGGATATAATGACCAATGGCTTCGCGAATAGAGTATTTTACTCTATATAAAAAATCTTATTTAAACCTGGGCAACGCCATCTCACTCTCCAAAACCATAAATAATCTGCAGATTATGAATTCTATCCTGATGTAACAATCATGGTATGGTGTAAGCTGATGAGAGCAGTGTATAGTGGACATGCAGTCAGTCACGATACAAAATCTGAGCCTCACATCAAAACTTCATCCGCCTGTTATGCAGCGGACATTGAATATCACATACATAGATAGCCACACTAAGGGAGTCGAGAGTCATGTCTTGCAAACATCTGTCTATTACCACTGCTTCAATACTGTTGTGCACACTGAGCCACAATCCGGTTTCGGCTTCCCCGTATGATCACGGCAAGATTACAGCTGAAGATCTTGCCACGGAAAAAATTTATTCGCCCTATGTCGGTCGTGCATATCCGGACCAGGTGCTGTTCGGAGACTCCCATTTTCATACCAACCTCTCCTTCGACGCAGGACTTATCGGTACCAGCCTCACAGCTCACGAGGGTTATCGATTTGCAAGGGGTGAAAAGGTAATCTCAAATACCGGTCAACCGGTACAGCTGGTCCGTCCTCTCGATTTTCTCGTCATAACTGACCACGCTGAGTTTATTGGCCTGGCGCCCATGATTCAGAATTCTGACCCACTGCTCTTGTCAGACGCCTGGGGTAGACGGATGTATGACCTGTTTAACTCAGGCCAGGAAGGACGTATGCAGGCCTTTGCAGAGGTTATCGAAATCGGAACCGTTACCATGGAGAACCCCTTCAGCAGCGACAAAGCGGCGCGCAGTATCTGGCAGGACTTTGTCGAGATCGCTGACAGCTACAACCAACCCGGCCGTTTTACCGCCATGACTGGTTACGAGTGGACATCTACCCCCAAAGGGGACAATCTCCACCGCGTAGTCATTCTGGCTGATGGCGCGGACAAGACCAGCCAGACACTTCCTTACAGTACTTTCGACAGCCAGGACCCGGAGGACCTGTGGAAATATCTTGCCCGGTACGAAGAGAAAACTGGCGGCAGGGCCATGGCCATTCCCCACAACGGTAATTTAAGTAACGGCCTGATGTTCAATGGCAAGACATTTAAAGGCAAGAAAATTACCCGTGATTATGCCGAGCGCCGTGCCCGCTGGGAACCACTTTTCGAGATGACGCAGATGAAGGGGGATGAAGAGGCTCACCCGTCACTCTCGACAGAAGACGAGTTTGCTGATTTTGAAACCTGGGATGTCTCCAACATCTCGGGAACCGTACCCAAAGAAGACTGGATGTTGCAGTATGAGTATGCTCGACCAGCACTCAAACATGGACTCAAGCTTGGCAAGAAACTTGGCGTAAACCCCTACAAGTTTGGCATGGTGGGTGCTTCCGATACCCACACCGCGCTGGCAACCACCCGTGAAGAGAACTATTTCGGCAAGTACCAGCAAACCGAACCTTCGCCAAACCGGCACAACAATGAAGTTATTCCGGCCGATGATCCGGCCTTGCGCATCATGACATCCCAGGAACAGGCCGGCAGCCTGATGGCAGTGTGGGCGCGTGATAACACTCGCCGCGACATCTTCGACTCGATGCAACGCAAGGAAGTCTACGCCACCACCGGTACCCGCATCCGCGTGCGTGTTTTCGCTGGCTGGGACTTCGAAGCGGATGAAGTCAGCCGTCACGATTTTGTCGCTGAGGGTTATAAACGCGGCGTGCCCATGGGCGGTGACCTGAGCAAAGCACCTGAAGACAAGGCACCCAGCTTCATGGTACGCGCACTGCGTGATCCTGACGGCGCCAATCTCGACCGTGTGCAGATCATCAAGGGCTGGCTTGATGAAAAGGGTGAAACCCACGAGCGTATCTACGACGTCGCCGTGTCAGATGGACGCGAGATCGGCGCTGATGGTCGCAGCAAAACACCTGTCGGCAGTACCGTGGATATCGAAAAGGCGACCTATACCAACACCATCGGTGACGCCGTAATGGCAGCCCACTGGACGGACCCGGATTTCGATCCGAATGAGTCGGCCTTCTACTACGTGCGCGTGCTGGAGATCCCGACACCGCGCTGGACCACCTTCGATGCGGCGTTTTTCGACATCAAGCGTCCCGACAACGTGCCGGCGACAGTGCAGGACCGTGCTTATACCTCGCCGATCTGGTATACACCCTAGGCTTGTTGCTTACCGACAACCTGTAAAAAGGGTAGCGTCCCCTTTTTTTGCCAACATTGACGGCCAATAATGCACGTAGCGGCTTGCTGGATCGATGGCATTCCCATGTTAGCGCAACAAGATTAAACTGCACGCATTAAATAGTATGTATACCCGTAATCTTCCTGATGTGCTTTGAAGAATTTCATTTCTTCTTCCGTTTCATTAATCACAGCCTGCATTACATCATCGCTGCTATCTTTTAATGCCGTTATGTTTTCACGAAGTGGATCGTAATAATTATCCCACCAGGCATTTGAGGGCAAGCGATGCACCGCAAGAAGAATGAATCCTGATGAGTTGATCAAATCACAATTTTCTTGTTCGGTCTTGATGCCTGGATAAGCATTCTTCATATATTGCACGACGACATCCGGGACATCATCTGAAAAGTAATTCATTTCCGAAATCACCGCGACACCATTCGCCGCCATAAGCGGTCTCCATGCCTTTAACGCGCCTTCAAAAGTTATGTTATAGGCAGCGCCTTCAGACCATAAAAGATCGATTGATCCCGGTTTCCAATCCAGCTTTCCCATATCGCACTCGATTGGCTCGATCAAATCCTGCAGACCTTCCTGTCTGGCTCGATACATCATTTGATCGAGGAATACTTTTGAAAAATCTACGGCTTTAACCCTGGAGTGATACTTGCTGGCAAGAATTAATGCGCCCGCGCCCGCACCACAACCTATATCTGCAATTGCAGGATTCGGCGGCAGTTCGGGTAATTGCTTGATAATGAATTCAGAGAAATCCGGATCACCCGGCCCTTGCCTTTCAAGGCCGCTATGCAATGTGATAAGTGCCTCTATATATTTTTCCTGTCCCTCCATTAGATGATTCCTAAACCAGTATTTTGTTAGCGAATGGTTTGCCAATTAAGATTAAGTGTAAACGTCTAAGCCCAACCGCGCCTATTTTTGGCATCGACTGGGAAGCCTTGCTAGCCATTATAAGGTTGGTGGATAGATGACAACCCATATTGTTGCCACCCCTACTGTAACCCAGTTGGCTAACCACAAAATATAAAAACTCTTTCTTGTAAACTTTTCCTTCCAAATAAGTTTTATTGTAAGAAGCTCCAATGCCGCATTCACTGCGCCGCCGATTATAGGAACAAAAAACCATGCTACAGGATTGAAAGTTCCCCAGTCGAACAAGAGCATTACAACCTGACCTAGTGATAACTCCCAAGCAATACCTGATAGAGGCCTTAGAAATAACCCAAGTAGACCAGAGGCCAAATTAGCGACAACAGTATAAATAGCTGTTTTTCTCCAATCTGTGTGGAACAGCCATTTAATGGCAAAGTATTCAATTACC
Organism: uncultured Thiotrichaceae bacterium; assembly: GCA_964600755.1. GTDB lineage: Bacteria > Pseudomonadota > Gammaproteobacteria > SZUA-229 > SZUA-229 > JABDQW01. The sequence continues at coordinate 2,458 of CAZRKQ010000037.1, read as the reverse complement.
AGACTCAGGATGATAAATGGAATGGAACTAACTTTTGTTTCAGTATATAGGGCTGGCCAAACAACATTGGCCTGAGCATAAGAGACAAAAATCAAATAAAGAAATATTGTGAAGACTATTCTTTGCATGGCTAACGATTGAATTAAGGGGCGATGCGCGTTTTGTGTGTAGCGTCCAGCTCGTGTTTCTTACGGGCAAATTTAAATAATTTGTTACATACAGTTCCAATATTGCGTATGGGTTTATATGAACACCTATTCCTTAATATATTCATTTCCTTTCCAAATATTAGACTGACACTCATAGTATCCACTGCTGTTCTGCTCAAACGATTCACATTCAAGGTATGCATCTAGTGCAGCCTCACTGTGATTGCTGCATGATGATAAACCTATGCAGCACATGGACAGTACTGATATTAAGCGCATAACCAAAAGGGTCAGAGTTGTTTGATTTGTGATATTTAGCATATTTCAATCGACTCTGACCCTTTTGGCTTTATTAAGGTTAAATGCTAGCTACTGGGCTGCGGGGAGCAAGCGCGATTGCGAGCAGCGTCGCACACGAGCAAATTGTTATGCGATTCATGAGCCAAGAATTATGTAGTTTAATATTTGTCCGGCTGTTGCATAATATTTCTCCCATTCCGACTCAGGCGCCTCAAAAGAGATTAGATATAACTCATCACGATCATCCATGCCAATTGAGATGTGGTGGGCTATTGACATTACACCAGCATTGTCTACTTTTACTCGGGCTACGTTCATATCAGTTGAGCCACCTTTAACCACACCAGATGTTACAACCTCATATTTATCAATAATTTGTTGTATGAACACCTTGGCATACTCAGAGGCTTTTATGGATGAGTCACTTGAATAGGAAGTTATCCGATTGACAGAGAAACCTATAATGAATTTTCCATGCTTTTTAATGTTCTCTCGTGAGATGAATATCGCGTTTGTATTACCTTTTGTTTCTTCCAGCACATACCATCCATCTGGTTTTAGAAAAGTCCCTACGCCGTTTTTAGCTGTATGCCATGTAAATCCAGATGGCGCTGGTGGCGTATCAATTGAGAGTGCCATAGATGGCAGTGTTAGTAAAAGCAGGATAAGGGGATAATAATTTCGTATTAAATATCTCATTTTATAACCCTTTTGTACGTATTACGCTTGAGCCAATGGGCGTGAACTAGCACCACTTTTTGGCGTCGGCTGGTGTGTTTTGTTAGCCAGTTGCTTTAAAATCATCGTGGAAAGTCACCTCTCCTCGAGGAATGTCTCCATCAAAAGAGAGCACAAAGAAGACTTCCAGTGGCACCCCTTCATGAACAAGGTCGGTCACATTTTTAAAACCAAATTTCCTGTAGTACTCCGGGTGCCCAACCAGGCAGACTCCTTTGGCATTAATACCATTGAGTCGAGACAATCCTTCCTTTATTAACGCTTTGCCAACGCCTTGATGTTGATAGCCTGGCAATACGGAAACCGGACCCAGACCATACCAGTCGCTGGTTCCATCCGACATTGTCACAGGAGAAAAAGCAATATGACCAATTACATTTCCGTCCGTTTCCGCGACCAGTGATATGGTCAATGCGCCGGCAGCTCGTAGTGCATTAATTATAAAGTGCTCAGTGTGATTACTTATTTCAAGAGTCTTGAATGCCTCTTCTGTAACGCAGGATATTGAGGCAATATCATCAGGACTCTCATTCCTGATTGTAAACTTCAGATCCATGGCACCTTGGTTCTCATTTATTGCTGGCTAACGCCTTTCATCAGCGACAAAACAAAGGCGCAGCCTTTGGTCTATCCGGCTGCATGCGCTTGTCAGACTGCATACCTGGTTCTTTACTTATCAACTGCTTTCGCCATAGTATTTCTAGAATTCTATACCGCTAAGACGTAAAGCCGAGTACGCCAGGGCTAGCGCACCCCAATAGACGAAGAAGCCCCAGTAGTACGTGAAATATTTGAGCGGCCCGAGTGCGGGATAGACATATTCCTTCTCCGTGAACCACAGGATTATGTTGATATATAGCGAGCACCCTCCTGCAGCTCCGAAGAGCACGTATCCCCAGGGTTGACCCAGAAGCGCACCGATACTTCCGGATACAAACAGCGGGACGAAAAACATTAAGTCGGCCCAGGCAAAACCCATATTTAGACGGAAATGCGTCTTGTCCCGCCAGTCTTTACCCTCGCCGATCATCAAGTCTTTCGACTTCTGACTATGCGGGCTCCGCAGAAAGACCAGGTATATATAGACGAGCGCGCCGTTAGTGATCATGCCGAACACGACGAGCAACCATGTGACGAGCGTTGTTTGTATAGTTCTGCCTCCTATCTTAACGTTGCATACAGTCTAACGGTCGAGTTAACTTGAAGAAAAGGGTAGCGTCCCCTTATTCTTCCCCCTTATTCTTCTCCCCCCCCTCTTCTTTTTTCCCCCC